>JAPKYU010000438.1 GCA_026394175.1 Acidobacteriota bacterium
CAGATTGCATTCCATGTAATCTGCGAAATCCGCGGCTGCGGCTCTCAGTGAAGAACAGTGCGCACTCCGCCGCGCAGTCTGCCGGCATCCTTGCGGACTAGTTTGACTTGGGTGTGGTGGGTGCGCTTCTCGCCGGCGGAGATGGGATAGTAGCCGGCAACGTACTGCATCTGCACCTGGACGGCGACGGCGCGCATGATCTCGCGGACGATGACACTGTTCACGACAGGCGGGTCGAAGCTGCGCCCGCCGGTTAGCCCGCCCAAGTCGGCGAACTCCTGGATCTGCATCTCCTTGTCGCGGGCGTTGGCCTGCCGGTTCAGCGTATTGGCATCCGGGATGCCCCTCTGCCCCATGGGTCCGCCGCCGCCCCCGCCCATCGCCTGCCGCAGCACCCGCTGATGACCGAGCACCACCGGATACAGCGACACGCCATAGAAGGCAGCCATGCGCGCCGCGTCCCTGGGCGGCATCTTCGTCGTCGCGAAACCGTCGGAAAACACGACCATCAATCGCGAGGCGTTGCCGCCCGATTCGGCCGCGTCGCGGGCGGTGGAAATGATGCTCTCGTAGAGCCTGGTGCCCGCATGAGTGAAGTCGAACACCCCGGTGAGGGCCGACTTCAATTGAGAGATCTCGCGAGTCGGCTTTACGAATCGTTTCCAGCGGTTTGCGAACGCGTACACCGCAACACTGACGTGCCCGCCGATACCGTCCAGAAGCGTTTCCTTGATAGCGAAAGGGTCCAGCAGGCCGATGTTCATCACGCTGAGGCTGGCGTCGAACAACAGCAGGATTTCCACCGGGGTGCGCCGCCCGGTCCGCGGGCCCTCGAAGACGGCCAGCTTTTGCGGTTTCCCGTCTTCGAGCAGTTGGATGTCCTCGGGCCGCAGGTCATCGACATACCTGTCTTTCTGAACGACGTGGAAATTCACCAGGGCGAGTTTCGTTTCCGTCCGGATTATGAACCCGGGCTCCTGCTCTTGCGCGGCAGGCGCTGTGGGCGGCGCTGACTGACACCGCGCACCAACAGCGGCACAAACGAGAAGCCCGAGACATGAGACAAGTCGCTTCACAAAGCGGCCGAGTCATTCGGCGCCTGGTCTCCCGACGGCAAGAACGTCGCGGCACGGCGCCGGCGGCGGTCAAAGGCCCGATGCTGACGGGGCCGCCCGCCCGGGGGTTCACGTACAGCATGCCGGGCGAGCGCGCCCATTCGACGACCGCGCCGCCCAGCCGCTCCACGGCCGCTTCCGCGTTTTCCTTGCCCGCCGGGATGCGCGCGTAAAAGCCGTACTGGGCCAGCGAGTGTCCGGCTACGCTCCAATCGTCGGCGCCGCGGTTCACCCACACTTCCCCGCCGTTATCCCAGGTGACGTGCTGGCGATGAAGGTTGCCGGCGGCGAACTCCACCGAGCGGATTCGCCGTAGCGCCAGCGCCCGCATCACATTGTCGAGCAGCCAGTACTTGCGCACCACGTCGCGCCCGAACGGCGCCTTGACCATCGCCGGATGCCCCGTGAGCACCTCGGTGGAGACGTAGTCGTCGCTGTAGATGCCGTGTGCGTTGCGGTCCAGCCCGGCGGCGTAGCGGGTCTCGTAGCCGGCGCCGTGCAGCACGAAGCGGTCGTGATGGGCGGCGTCGAACCACGGGACGCGCTCGGCGTCGGCGCAGCGGATCGGCCACGTGGCCCAGCCGTACTCGCCTGCCGGCGGCACATCGACGCGCAAGTGGTTGGTCTGCGCGCCGTCGAGCCGGCCGATCAACTGGTCATGGCCGCTCTCGGAAACCTGCGGGGCGTTGTTGCCCAGGTAGCGGCGGATCCAATCGAAGGCCTCACCCCACGTATCGCGGGTGACGATGCGGTCGATGAAGCGCCCGTCGGCGGTCCACGAGTCGTACGGGCCGATCGATGACCAGACGTCGATGAAGAAGGCGGTAGGAGCGAAGCCGTCGCGGATCAGGCGCAAGTTGCGTTCCAGGTAGGGCCGCAGGCGCTCCGTGCTCCAGCGGTAGGATTGCGCCTCTCGCCCCCTGTTGAACCAGGCCTTCACCGGCTGCCCGTCCTTGTGGAACGCGATCTTCTCGTAAGAAAAGCCCTCGGCATCAGGATAAAAGTCGATGTAGTTGTCGTGCGGGGCGAACAGCATCCCGTTCTGCCTGGCCGCGGCCACCAGATCCTGGAACTCCTCGAAGGTGCCGAGCCTGGGGTTCGGCGGATAGATGTCGGGCAGGCGGTAGTCATAGCCCCAGCGCTGCCAGTTGTGCCAGACCACCAGGGCATCGCGCAGGCCGTAACGGGCGGCGCGCCGCAAGGCGGCTGCGCTCTCGCCGTAGCGGCCGCCCCAGAGGTCGAACACGAACCGGCCCGCCAGCGAAGCGACTCCGGGCGCGGCCTGCAGCCCGTTGGTCTCGCGCCAGGCGGCGACCGCCTCCCAGATGTTGCCGGCGGGGATGAAGGCGAGGGTTTGTTCGTGCGCCGCGTGCAGGGTGTACAGGCCGGCGGCCGGATCCACCTCCAGCCGCGTCGGCGGCACATCAACGGCCTGGAGAAGCGACAGGCCGCCCGCAAAATCAAAACCCACGAACGAGGTGGAGAGCCGGTGGCCATCGAAGCCCAGCGAGAAGGCTTGCGGTTCCTGGAGCACGTTGCCCGCTCCGGCGTAAACGCGGCGCGCGCCCTGGCTCCAGCGCCCGGCGCTCACGTCTTCGAGGTATACGGCCAGCCAGGGCCGCGCCGCCGGCGCGTTTTCCAGCCGGAAGTGAGCGCGGAGGGCGCCGGCCTCGGTCCACAATTCCCCCACCAGATCAAACCCGCCGGCCCAGCTTTGGAAGCGGTGGCGGACGCGATACCGGCCGGCCGCCGCCTCCTCGCGGGCCTCGATGAAAGCGGCCGGGGAGCGCCAATCCTCCAGCGCGTCGTCCAGGACGCGCACCCGGAAGCCCTGCAAGAATAGCCTGGCGTTATCGCGCCCAAAAGCGATCACGGAATCCAGCAGGCCCCGTCGGCCCGGCCAAAGGCGGACCTCCCAGGCTTGCCCGGCGCGCCCGAGTCGGGCGCGCTGGAGGCGCCCCAGCAGGCGCGAACCGGCCGCGGCGGACGGCGGAAAGGCCGGCGCAGCGGGCGGCGTGCCGGCCACCACCACCGGCTCGGCCCAGTACGACTGGTCGCAGTTGGTGTCGTTCTTGGGCCCGGGATGAGACTCCAGTTGCAGGCGGATGTCGCGCCCCGCGAAGCGCCCCAGGTCGGCTTCGCCCTCCTGCCAGGTCTTGGCGTCGGTGTGGCGCTCGAACAGCACCTCGCCTTGCGCGCCGGCCGGCGCGTCAAAAGCAACCACACGCACCCGGAAGGTCACACCATCGCTGGGCCGCTCCTTGGGCGGAGTGTGATCGCGAATGGCATTGGCGAAACGCAATTTGAGCGGCGCCGATCCGGGCAGCCGCAGCGGGAATTCGACCAGGGCCGTTCCCGCGCGCCCCTGGCTGTACGGCGGATGAATGCCGATCGCTTCCCGCGCGCCGCCGCGGTCCACGCGGAGGCCGAACTGCACGGAGGCCCGCGTCTGCTCTTCGGAACCTTGCCAGCCGGCCGGCATGACCAGCGGCCGGGCGCCGAACACCTGGATCACCGCCCGACGGGCCGGCAGGCGCCACAAAGCCATGCCCCGGTCGGCCGGCAGTTCCATCGGCTTCCATTCGGTCGCCGGCTGGGCTCGCGGGGGGCGCGGCAGCCGCGTCTCCACAATGAGCACGGGATGAGCCACCAGTTCCTGGCCGGCCGCTTGGAATTCGGCAAATATGTGAATGGGGTAGTGAGCGCTGTAACTGCCCGCCGCCGGCGTGACCGTAAAGGAGTGCCGAACCGCAGCCCGCGGCCCGATGGAGAAGGCGATGGCGCCCGGCGGCTCAGCGAGCCAGCCGTCGATCAGTTGAACCCGCAATGTGCCCTGCAGCGCCGCGTCGCCCTTGTTGTCGAGCACCACGGTGATGGGCGCCGGGGCGCCGGCCTGTGCGATCGTCGCCGGGCCTTCGATCCGTACCGAGAGCGGCCCGGCGGCGTCCTCCGGGGGCGAATAGGCACCCAGGGCCGCCGGTAAAGCAAGAAAGAGAGCAGCCGTTATCTGGAAGTGGCGGAGTGTTCGCATGGCAGTCAAACGTGCTTTTTAGCACACTTCGTCCCGTGCCGGGGCCGCTGCAATCTTGCGATCTGTGGTAGTATTGCGAGCGAGACAAGCGAGTGGGTCTCGGGGGCCGCTTAGCGCGCCTTCCGGCGCATGGGTATGCCGCCAGCATGGCGGCGCGGCGCGGGAATAGGCGGCCGGCGGAGTAGGGTGTGACTCGTCCTGTTGCAGGCGCCGGGCCGAGCCCGGGTCGGGTTTCCAGAAGAGTTGCGCTGCGCATCGCGGCCGGCGTGGCTCTGGCGGTTTTCTACACCCTCACGCTGGCCCAGGCGGCAACCCTCAGCCGTTATCCCTACCTCCAGAACGTGGCTTCCGATCGGGCCACGGTGATGTGGGCGACGCTGGAAAGCGGCTCCGGCAGCGTTCGCTACTCCCTCGACCAGAAAACGTGGCGCACCGTGACGGCGCGCATCCGCGCCTTCCTCCCGGCGCAGACCGGCCTGGTATTTACCTTCTACCAGTACGAAGCGGACCTGTCGCCGCTGTCGCCGGCGACCGACTACTACTACCAAGTCCTTGTTGACGGCGCGGGAATCGCCGACGGAACCGGAACAATCATTCAGCCGATTCGCTTTCGCACGGCCGGGCCCGGGCCCTTCAATTATCTCGCCTTCGGCGACTCCGGCATCAATTCCACGGAGCAGCGCACGCTGGCAGCCATGATGATGCGCGAGCCGAATGTCTCGCTGGTGGTTCATACCGGCGACATCGCCTACCTGCACGGCACCTTCCAGGAATTCCAGTCGAATCACTCCGACATCTACGGCAATAGCTCGCCGAGCCTGAACGGGAACATGATGCGCAGCCTCCCGTTCTTCCTGACTCCCGGAAACCATGAGTACTACACGCCGGACTGGACCCTGTTCCCCTACCTGTCGCTGCATTCGTTTCCCAAAGAGGGAGTGCCCGCGGCCGACGCCAATTATTACTACTCGTTCGACTGGAGTAACGCCCATTTCGTCTCGCTGGACGCCAATCTGAAGGAGTCGTTCGAGCCCAACGAACAGTGGAAGGTACGCGCCGTCACGCCGCTTACCAGCGCCATCAACGGCGACGGATACATGCTGAAGTGGCTGGAGCAGGACCTGGCGGGCAGCCGCAAGTTCTGGCGCATCGTGTTCTTCCACCAGTCGCCCTATGCCGGCGGAAACAATGCGAGCGATCCGGCGGGCAAGGCGTTCCGCGACTATATCGCGCCCATCCTGGATCGTCACGAGGTGCCCCTGGCAATGAACGGCCACGAGCATAGCTACCAGCGCAGCAAGCCCATCCGCAACCACCTGGCCGTGGCAGCAGGCGAGGGCACCGTTTACATCACCACGGGGGGCGGCGGTTACGCACTCTATCCCCTGACGCCCCCGTCCCTGGTCGGCGACGTGTCAGCTTATGCCGAAAAGGTGTTCCACTACATGCGGGTGGAGGTGCAGCCCTACCAGACCACGGTGCGCGCCATCCGGATCGACGGGAAGGAAATCGACCGGCTCACGCTGGCGCCGAAACCGCGCGTCGATGCGGCGGTCAATGCCGCCTCCTTCACTCCGGCGCTCTCCCCCGGCAGTCTGTTCAGCATTTTCGGAAGGTACCTGGCCGCCGACGAGGGCCAGGCGCAAAGCCTCCCGCTCCCCACGCAGTTCCCGGGCATGGGCGTGACGTTAAACGGCTACCCCTTGCCGTTGCTGTACGTTTCCAGCACCCAGATCAACGCCCAGTTGCCTTTCGATATGAAAGGCGCGGCAACGTTGCGCGTAACCACCTCGAACGGCCTCAGCGAGATTCCGGTCAATATCGCCGACGTGGCGCCGGCAATCTTCGTGGCCAGCACCGATCAGGGGCAGTTCCCGGCGGTCTTGCACGCCGACGGGACGCTGGTCTCGCCCTCGGCGCCGGCCAAAACCGGCGAGGTGGTTTTGATCTTTTTGACCGGGCTGGGACAGGTGAACGGGCAGATTACCTGTGGGCAGGCGGCACCGGCCTCGCCCCCGCTGACGGTCACCGCGCAGGTGCAGGTGGAAATCGGCAGTGGCTCCCGCCTGTCGCCGGAGTTCGCCGGCCTGGCGCCTGGTTTCGCCGGCCTCTACCAGGTGAACGTACAAGTGCCGCCATTAGCCGGCGGCAATCACACCCTCCGCATCATCGCGGCGGGCAGCAGCAGCAATCCGGTCACGCTCGCCGTCGCCTCCGCCTCCCAATAGGCTGTAGGCTGTGGGCCCTCGGCGGTAGCAGAACTCCATTCAAGACAACAGAGCCGTCCCGCCATGCGGGATCAGCGAGCGGGTGCCCCGCAAGGCCAACGCAGCGCTGCGCCAGCACCCGCTCGCTGACGCTCGCGGCTCTGTTGCTACGCTGTCGGCGACTGCTTACAGCCTACTGAAAATCCCGGGCGTCGGCGAAGGGCATCGCGCGATTCGAGAAATCGGGCCGGTAGTAATCGGCAGCGGCCTCTTCCAGCGGCTGGATCCAGCCGTTCTCAAAGCCGAGTTCGTCGATCCATTCCACGACCTGCTGGAGTTCGCGCGGCCGCACTTTGCGGCTCAACAGCGGATACAGGTCGGTACCACCGGCCTTGTGCGACGGATAGTACTGCGACATCACGCTCAGCGTCACCGAGGTGGACAACTCGCCGGCAATCCACTCCAGGCTGTCGCGCAGGCCGGCCAGGCCGTTGGGCAGCACCAGCAGGCGAATCACCAGCCCGTGGCGCAGCAGGCCTCGCTGGTCGAAGATCGCCGCGCCGCCCACCTGCCGGTACATTTCCTTGACGGCCGCCCGCGCGCCGGCAACGTAGCGGGGCGCCTTGGAATAGCGGCGCGCGGCCTCATCGTCGGCGTACTTCAAGTCGGGCAGGTAGATGTCGAACACGCCGTCGAGCCGCCGAAGAACCTCGACGCTGTCATAGGCGTTGGTATTGTAGACCAGCGGGAGATGCAGCCCGCGGTGGGCGGCGGTTTCCACAGCCCGCGCGATCTGCGGCGCGAAATGCGTGGGCGAAACCAGGCCGATGTTGTGGCAGCCCTGGTCCTGCAACTCCAGCATCATCCCCGCCAGGCGCTCGATGCTCACTTCGTTGGCCGGCCGCTGCCGGAGGTTTTGGCTGATCTGCCAGTTCTGGCAGTAGACGCAGCGCAGGTTGCAATGGCCGAAGAAGATGTTGCCCGCGCCTCGGGCCTCCCCCCGCGGCAGGTGCGTTCCGCTCAGCGCCGGCTCCTCGCCAAAATGCGGGGCGTAGGAAGACACAATGGGCAGCCGCCCGGCCACGCACACCTTGGTTTCATCCTGGAGGCGATTGATGCCGCAGTCCCACGGGCAGACCGTGCAGCAGGCCAGCATCCGTTCCAGTTGATCCGCCCGCTCGCCCAGCTCTCCGCTTTCCAGCAGCCTAAGGTATCCCGGGAAGCGCTCCGGCATTGCCCCCATTGTATCAGGCTCAAGACAACAGAGCCGTCCCGCCATGCGGGATCAGTGAGCGGGTGCCCCGCAAGGCCCACGCAGCGCTGCGCCAGCACCCGCTCGCTGACGCTCGCGGCTCTGTTGCTCGGCTAATACAGCGGCGGCTCGCCGGGCGGGCGGGTCTTCCAGCGGCGGTGAATCCACAACCACTGGTCCGGGTAGCTGCGGATGTACTTCTCCAACACGCTGGTTAACAACTGCGTGTTGGCGGTGACATCGGCCCCATTGTCCCCGGTGCGGATCAGCTCCAGGGGCGGGTCGAAGCGGATGCGATAGCGCTTGCGGTCGGCGTCCCAGATGGTGAAGGCCGGCACGACAGCGGCATCGGTGCGCAGCGCGATTTTGGCCATGCCGGCGGAGGTGCAGGCCGGGCGGCCGAAGAACTCCACGAACACGCCTTCCTGCGGCGAGGCGTTCTGGTCCATCAGGATGCCGACCGTCTCGTTGTTCTTCAGCGCTTCCAGAATGCCCCGCAGGAAGTCGCGTTTCTCGATAATCCGGTTCCCTCCCAGCATCCTGTACCGGTTCACTAGTTCGTTGATGAGCGGATTATCGAGGGCGCGGATCACGACGCTGAGCGGGTACCCATAGATGGACTGGGCGAAGGCGCCCAGTTCCCAGGCGCTCAGGTGCGCGGTGAGGAACAGCACGCCGCGCCCACGCCCGACCGCCTCGGCGTAATTCTCGAAGCCGTCGTAGGTCACCGTTCGCGACACATTCTCGCGGGTGTAATCGGGGAAGTGCGCGAACTCGGCCAGCATGCGCCCCAGGTTCAGATAGATGCCGCGGACCAGGCGGCGCCGCTCGGCGGAGGTCAATTGGGGCATCGCCAGCCGCAGGTTGCGATGCGCCACGCGGCGATACCTGGGCACCAGCCACTGAATCAGGAGAGCGGTGAAGGCGGCCAGGCAGCGGCCCAAGGGCCGCGGCACCCAGCCCAAAAAACCTAAAATGGCATGAGCCAGCGCGGATTCGGCTTTGTGGCGAAGCAAACGGGCATTGTACACTGAACCGGAAGTCCAAAGTCCAAGGTCAGGGGGGCAGCCGGGACCGCGACTTGTCCTGGCGGGGCGGTTCGGCCAACGCTTCCGAATCCTGCGACCCGGCTTCAGACTTTGGACTCTGGACCTTGGACCACCATGCGTTTCGATATCTTTCTGGCGGTCGCGGCGTTCTTCCTGATGTTTTTCGGGCTCGGCAGCGTGGGTCTGCTGGGGCCGGACGAGCCGCGCTACGCCCAGGTGGCGCGCGAAATGGCGCGCAGCGGCGACTACATCACGCCCCGCCTCAACGGCGAGCCGTGGCTGGAGAAGCCGCCGCTGTATTACTGGTTGGCCGCCGCGTCGTTCCGTCTGTTCGGCGTCAGCGAATGGGCGGCGCGGCTGCCGGCCGCCCTGTTCGGCGCCGCCTTCCTGCCGCTGTTCGGCTGGGTCGTGGGACGGCTATACCGCGGGGAAACCTCCCGGTATGCGCTCTTGCTGCTGGCCTCATCGGCCGGTTGGTTCGGGTATTCGCGCGGGGCCAGCCCGGAAATCCTCTTTACCGCCTCTCTGGCCGGCGCGCTGGCGGTGCTCGCGCTCTGGGTATGGATCGGCCGCGATACCCTGCTCTACCCCTTTTACGCCTTGTTGGCACTGGCGGTGCTTTCCAAAGGCCCCACGGCCATCCTGCTGGCCGGGCTGGTGCTGTTCGTCTACTGCCTGGCTACCCGGGAATTCCGCTGGCTGCTGCAGGTCCTGGCGCCCTGGCCGGTGTTGGTGTTCCTGGTGCTTGCCTTGCCCTGGTACGTTGCGCTTTACGTGCGGAGCGGCGACCGCTTTGTCGAGGACTTCATCATCCGGCAGCATTTCCGCCGCTTCGCGACCCAGGAACTGGCGCACCCGGGACCGTGGTGGTACTACCTGCCGATTTTGGCGGCGCTGGTGTTTCCGTGGACCGCCCACCTGTCACTGATCGTGGCCGAAGCCGTCACCCGAAGATGGAGCGGCCTGCGCAAAGATCATCGCCGGGTCTTCCTTCTGGCCTGGATCGTGCCGGTGGTCGTTTTCTTTTCTTTGTCGAAGGGCAAGCTGCCCGGATACGTGCTGATAACGGCGCCCGCGATGGCCATCTGGATGGGCAACCAGATGAGCACGGTACGGGTGCGGTGGTTGCGTTGGGTATTTCTGGCGCAGGCGGCAATGTTTCTGCTGTTGCTGCCGGCGGCGCAGGCCCTGCCGGTGAGCCTGGCGGAAGGGGCCCGCGCGGCGCTCCAGTCGCTCAGCCCCCCGCACCTGGACCGCTGGCTGGCCTGGTTGACGGGAGCCGGCGCGGTGCTGATCGTCTTTGCCGCCTGGCGCGGCCGCCGCCTGGCCGCCTGCCTGCTGGCCACCGGGCTCATGGCCGCGGCGCTGTCGCGGGTGATTGTGGTCATGGCGCCGGCCGTCGACTCGCTGGCTTCGGCACGCCCGCTGGCGCGCCTCATCCAGGAGCGCGGCATCCCGCCATCGCAGCTCGTCCTGATGCCCGGCGTCCACCGCTCGATCGAATATGGACTGGGCTTTTATCTGGACTATCGAATAAAACTGGGCACCGCGGGACCCTACCTGGTGACCGCCGACGGCCGCGTCCTGCCGGCAAGCCCAAGGCAAGAAAAGTAAAAGGCCCCAGCGGCGACCTGGGACTTTGGACTTCCACTAGGCAAGCCGGCGCTACTAGGCAATACTGGAGGAGGCGATTCACGGCGCCCGAGATGGAAATTCTCGACCTACGACAGCTTCGCGCCCACGACCTGGAACCGTTGCTAGAGGAAGAAACTCGTGTCTGGCGCGAGCAGCTCCGCTGGGACTATCGAAACTCCGCCGATTTGGTGCGCCGTTTCGTGGATGCCCGGTCATTGCCGGGTTACGTGGCGCTGGACAACGGCCGCACGGTGGGATACAGCTTTTTTGTGTACGAGGATCACAAGGGGCTGATCGGCAATCTGTTCGTCTCCCGGCCCTACTGCGGGCCAACCGAGGGCCGGCTGCTCGCACACGTCATCGAGACCATGCAGGGGACGCCCGGCATTCGCCGGATCGAGGCCCAATTGATGACCTTTTGGCCGGGGGCGCTGGAGCCGGTATTCCGCCAGGAGCGATTCGAAGCCCACTGCCGGCTGTTCATGCTGCTGGAGTTGGCCTCCGCGCCGCCGCTGCCGGCCCGCGAGACCCCCGCGATCCAGTTCCTGCCCTGGGACGAGCGCCACTTCGATGCCGCGGCGGAGTTGATTGTCCGCGCCTACCACGACCACGTGGACAGCCAGATCAACGATCAGTATTGCTCGCAGGCCGGCGCCGTCCGCTTCCTGCGCAACATCATTCACTACCCGGGCTGCGGCTCCTTCCAGCAGACCGGCTCCTTGCTGGCCTTCCACGGGCAGGGCGGCGGGCTTTGCGGCATGGTTCTGACCTCCGTGGTCGGTCCCGGCGTGGGCCACGTCACGCAGGTATGCGTCACACCGGAATTCCAGGGAACCGGGGTGGGGTACGAGTTGATGCGGCGGGGCATCGAGTCGTTCCGCGAATCGGGTTTTACCAGCGTCAGCCTCACCGTCACTGCGGCCAACGGCCAGGCCGTCCGGCTTTACGAACGCATGGGCTTTGGCACCCTGAAAGAATTCTCGGCCTTCGTCTGGAACAGGCAGTGACCCGGGCCACCGGCGTGCTTTTGCTAATATGGTTGTTTTGCGCCGCGGTGCGGAAACCACAGATCGAAGGCCCGCGCGCCGGTTCCATCCCCAACGGGCACGATGCGCGCACACCCGGTGATTCCTTGTCTCCGGGCGCCGATGGATCGGATGGCCGAACAGCAAAAACCTGATATCCCACGGGAGCGGCGCCGCGACCGCCTGAGGCTGGCGATCGCCTATGGGATCGCCGTGTGCGCCCTGCTCTGGGTCTTTCACGGCATCGACGTCCGGGGGTTCTTCAAGTACATCCTGAAGCTGGACTACGCCTGGATCCCGCTGGCCGTGGCCGCCGACGTCGCCACCTACATATGCCAGGGCTGGCGGTGGAAGCTGCTGCTGCGGCCGGTCGGAGAAGTCTCCATCTTCAAGACCACCGAGGCCACTTACGCCGGGTTATTTGCCAGCGAAGTGGTGCCGCTGCGCTTCGGCGAGCTGGTCCGGGCCTACCTGATCTCCTGCTGGATGCCGGCCGAGTTTCCGGCCGTGCTGCCCTCCATCGTGGTGGAGCGGCTGTTTGACGGCATCTGGGTGGCGGTGGGTACTGGCCTGGTAATCAGCTTCATCCCCGTCCACGGCTGGGCGCATACCGGCGCCATCATCCTGCTGGTAGGAATCGGCCTGGCGGTGGCCGCGTTCGCCTATGCGGTCTATGCCCGGAG
Source organism: Acidobacteriota bacterium (assembly GCA_026394175.1). Classification (GTDB taxonomy): domain Bacteria; phylum Acidobacteriota; class Terriglobia; order JAJPHL01; family JAPKYU01; genus JAPKYU01. Next base: position 11,998 of record JAPKYU010000438.1, read on the forward strand.
GAGCCGGCTGGCCGACGAAAGAACCGGACGCTCCATCCATTCCAAGACGCTGCGCACCCTGGTCTCGTTCCTGGTGCACATCGCGCAGGGCCTCCGCCAGATCGGACTCTGCCGCGGCGTCTACCTGGCCCTGTTCCTGACGCTGGCCATGCTGCTGCTCCAGGCTCTGGCCTTCTGGTGCCTAGTGCAGGGCTTCCATCTGAAGATCGGCGTGCTGGAGACCGCCGCGGTGTTCATGATCATGCGGCTGGGCACCGCGCTGCCCGGCGCCCCGGCCAACGTGGGCACCTGGCAGGGCTCGGTGGTGTTCGGTCTGAGCACGGTGTTCGGCGTAAACAAGACCCAGGCGGCGGGCTTCTCCGTGGTGGCTTTCGTGCTGCTCACCGCGCCGCTGTGGATTATCGGCTTCCTCGCGTTTCTGGGAAGCGAGGCCACACTGCTGGAAATCCGCAAGGAAATCGACCGGCTGATGGAGCACCACGGCCGCAGGCATTAGTATCCAGTTTCAAGTCCCACGTTGCAGGCGGCCCCCTGTGGTCGCTCCTGCATGGCGCGGTCGTTACTCAAATAGCACATTTGAGCGTCGGGTAAACGGTATTGGAACCAGGGGGTGGTTTGGACCGCGGGGGCCTGCCGGAGCGGCGAAAACGGCTGAACCCCGCGTGGTTCGCAGTTGCCAAGGCAGGCGGGGTTCGGGTAACATCCTTGCGCAGTTGCATTGGTTCACGGTCATGTCCAGTCCTGGCGCCCAAATGGTCTCGCCTGATCCGGGGGCCTTACTCTTTTATATACAGGCGGAGTTGTTGCGCGAACTGCGCGCCTGGTTCCCGGACGCCGGCACGCTCGAGGACCCGGCGCGGCCGGCCCTGGAACGGCCCGCGGTCATCCTTTCCGATGCGGCGGCGGTCTTTACGCCCGCCCTGCGGGAAGCGATTGAGGCCCAGCGGGCGCTGCTGATCTACGTGTTGGCGCGCGGCGGAGAACTGCCCGCCGAGGCGGCGGGGTTCCCGGTCTTTTTCTTCCTGCCGGCGCCGCCGGAACGCCGGGTGGTGGAAAACACGGTGCGCGCCGCGCTGGACCAACTGCGCCTGAGGGGGGCCAACCGCGAGCTGGCCGAATCGCTGAACCGCGCGCACAAGGAAATCGACGAGCTGAACAGCATCGGCATCGCGCTCTCCGCCGAGCGCGACGTCCAGGCGCTTCTGGAACTGATCCTGGAAACCAGCCAGCAACTGACCAGCAGCGATGCCGGCTCCCTGTACCTGGTCGAGGAGAATGGGACCACCGGGGAGAAGCTGCTGCGGTTCGCCTACACCCGCAACGACAGCCTGGAAGTGCCGTTCGCGCAGTACACCATCCCCATTGACGCCAGCCGCATCTCCTCCTATGTGGCGCTGAAGGGCGAATCGCTGGCCCTGGATGACGTGTATGCGCTTCCCGCGGGCGTGCCCTTCAGCTTCAACCGCGATTTCGACGCCAAAATCGGATACCGCACCAAGTCCATGCTGGCGGTGCCGATGAAGAACCCCAAGGGCGAGGTGGTGGGCGTCCTGCAGTTGATCAACTGCAAGAGGGACCGGCGGGACCGGGTCACGCCGGAGAACGCCGAGGGGGTGGTGATCGGCTTCCCGCAGCGGGTGCAGAAGCTGCTGGAATCCATGGCCAGCCAGGCCGCGGTGGCGCTGGAAAACGCCCGCCTCTACGAGAGCATTCAAAAGCTGTTCGAAGGCTTCGTGCAGGCCTCGGTGGTGGCCATTGAAGCCCGCGACCCCACCACCTTCGGCCACTCCTTCCGCGTCGAGAAAATGACGGTGGCCCTGGCCGAAGCCGTGGACCGCCTCGATGACGGGCCGTACCAGGACGTCAAGTTCACCCGCGAGCAGTTGCGCGAAATCCGCTACGCCTCCGTCCTCCACGATTTCGGCAAGGT
>JAPKYU010000094.1 GCA_026394175.1 Acidobacteriota bacterium
CTGGTGGCTTTGCGGTGAAAGCACTGGTTACCGGAGCGACGGGCTTTATCGGGCGGCGGCTGCTTCCCTGGCTGAAATGGCCGGTGGTGCTCACGCGCGACCCTGAGCGCGCCAAAACCGCCCTGACGGATGTCGAGATACACCGCTGGGAACCTGAGGCCGCTCCCCCGCCCGCTGAGGCCTTCCGTGGGGTCGATACCGTTTTTCACCTGGCGGGCGAATCGGTGGCCACCGGCCGCTGGTCGGCAACCAGAAAGCAGCGGATTCGCGACAGCCGGGTGCTGGGCACGCGCCACCTGCTGGCCGCGTTGGCTTCCCTGAAGGAGCGCCCCGCCCTGCTGGTCTGCGCTTCGGCCATTGGCTACTACGGCGACCGCGGCGATGAAACACTCGACGAGGAAACTCTGCCCGGCAACGACTTCCTCTCCGGCGTCTGCCAGGACTGGGAGGCGGAGGCGAACCGGGCGGCCGAGTTGGGCATCCGGGTGGTGACGCCGCGCCTCGGACTGGTGCTGGGAAAAGGCGGCGGCGCACTGGAGAGAATGCTGACGCCGTTCAAGCTGGGGCTGGGCGGCCGCCTGGGCTCAGGCCGCCAGTGGATGTCCTGGATTCACATTGATGACCTGATCGGGCTGCTTCTCTATGCCGGCCCGAGGCATATCAGCGGGCCGATGAACGCCGTGGCGCCGAACCCGGTCACCAACCGCGAATTCACCAGAGAGCTGGCGCGGGCATTGCGCCGACCGGCGATCTTTCCCGTCCCGGAATTCGCGCTGAAACTGGCCTTCGGTGAGATGGCGGGGGTTCTGCTGGCTTCGCAGCGCGTCGTCCCTGCTGTCGCCCAGCGCACCGGCTATCGCTTCCAGTATCCCGAGCTCGCAGATGCGTTGCGGGAAATCGTAGGCTGAAGGCAGAAAGCGGAAGGCAGAAGGCAGCTTTCTGCCTTCCGCTTTCCGCCTTCCGTTACTTTCCGGCGCGGCCCACCTCGGAAAGTGCTTCCACGCCCGGCAGCTTCTGTCCGGACAGAAACTCCAGCGAAGCGCCGCCGCCGGTGGAAACGTGAGTGATCTTGGAGGTGAGTCCGGCCTTGGCCAGCGCGGCCACCGAATCGCCGCCGCCCACGATGCTCAATGCGCCGGACTGGGCCACGGCCTTGGCGATTTCCATGGTGCCCTGGGCGAAGTCATCGATCTCGAACACGCCCATGGGGCCATTCCATACGATGGTCTTGGCCTTGGCGATTTCGGCCGCATAGGCGCGGACCGTGGCCGGGCCGATGTCCAGTCCCATCCAGCCGTCGGCGATGGGCTCGGGGGCGGCCACCACGCGCTTCTCCGCCCCGGCTTCCATCTTCTGCGCAGTCACATGATCGGTGGGCAACAGCAGCTTGAAGTTGCGCTGCTTCACCTCGCTGAGCACGCGCCGCGCCAGGTCCAGTTTGTCGGCCTCGACCTTCGAGCCGCCCACGCCGCGCCCCTGGGCCTGCATGAAGGTGTAGGCCATGGCGCCGCCGATCAGCAGCGAGTCGCAGATTTTCAGCAGGTTGTCGATCACTTCAATCTTGTCGGAGACCTTGGCCCCGCCGAGGATGGCGACATAGGGGTGATCGGGGTTGGAGATGGCCCGGGTCAGGTAGTTCAGCTCTTTCTCCATCAGCAGGCCGGCCGCGGCCTGCGAAACGAAATGCGCGATGCCTTCGGTGGAAGCGTGGGCGCGGTGGGCGCTGCCGAAAGCATCATTGACATAGACATCGCACAGCGCCGCCAACTGCCTGGAGAAGCCCGGATCGTTGGCCTCTTCCTCGGGGTGAAACCGGAGATTCTCGAGCAGGAGCACGTCCCCGTCCTTGAGCCCCTTGGCCAGGGCCTCGGCTTCCGGACCAACGCAGTCCGGGGCGAAGCCGACGGGCTTGCCGAGCAATTCGCTCAGCCGGCCGGCCGCCGGCTTGAGGCTGTACTTGGGGTTCACTTTGCCTTTGGGGCGGCCCAGGTGGGAGGCCAGCACCAGCCGCGCGCCCTTTTCCACAGCCAGGCGCAGCGTGGGCAACGTCTCCCGGATACGGGTGTCGTCGGTCACCCGCTCGCCGTCGAGCGGCACGTTGAAATCGACGCGCACGAACACACGCTTCCCTTTCATATCCAGATCGCGAATCGAGAGTTTTGCCATGATTTCCTCTCCCCCCGGCGCAAGAGTGCGGAATGCGGAGTACTCCGCACTCGCCATTCCACACTCCGCATTTGCTTACAGGCCCTTGGCCACCATGAAGCTGATCAGATCAACCATGCGGCACGAGTAGCCCCACTCGTTGTCGTACCAGGAGACGACCTTCACGCAATTGCCGCCAATGACGCGGGTCAGCGGGGCATCAAGGATCGAGGAGCGCGAGTCGGCGCGAAAGTCGATGGAAACCACCGGGTCCTCGGTGACGCCCAGGATGCCCTTCATCGGGCCGGCGGCGGCCGCCTTCATGGCCGCGTTCACTTCCTCGGGCGTGGTCTTCTTCTCGACCCACACGGTCAGGTCCACCACCGAGACGTTGGGGGTCGGGACGCGCATGGCGAAGCCGTCCAGTTTGCCCTTCAGCTCAGGGATGACCAGGTGCACGGCCTTGGCCGCGCCGGTCGAGGTGGGGATCATCGAGAGGGCCGCCGCGCGCGCCCGCCGCAGGTCCTTGTGCGGCAGGTCCAGCAGCTTCTGGTCGTTGGTGTAGGAGTGGATGGTGGTCATGAAGCCGTTGACGATGCCGTAGCTGTCCTGCAGCACCTTGGCCACCGGCGCCAGGCAGTTGGTGGTGCAGGAGGCGTTGGAAATGATGTGGTGCTTGGCCGGATCGTACTTATCCTGGTTCACGCCCAGCACGATGGTCAGGTCCTCGTTGCTGGCCGGAGCCGAGATAATAACCTTCTTCACCGGACCGCGCAGGTGCTGGCGGGCGGCGTCGGCCTTGGTGAACAGGCCGGTGGATTCGACCACGATCTGCGCGCCCACCGACTCCCAGTCGATCTTGGCGGGATCGCGCTCGGCGTACACGCGAATGCTCTTCGCATCTACCTGGATGCAGTCGCCCTCGGCCTTGACCTCGTGGGTCAGGTTGCCGAGCACCGAGTCGTACTTGAACAGATGCGCCAGCGTCTTGGTATCGGTGATATCGTTGACTGCCACATACTCGATGTCCTGGTTCCCCAACGAGGCCCGGACGATGTTGCGGCCGATGCGGCCAAAGCCATTAATCCCTACCTTGACTGCCATACGTCTCCTCCACGATTGAGTGAAAACTCTTTATGGTAACAGGCAAAGCGCCGGCCTGAAAACAGAAAAGAAGCGGACTCCAGCCCGGCTTCGTCTGGGATATGCTAGCTGGGCGGCTGCTGTGCGAAGCAGGTCGCGGGATTCGACGAAAATGCGGGCCCTCAACTTCTGGAAGACGGTTACCGTGGACGAAGCGAACCTTCTCGAGTCGCTGATTTCGCTGCTGGACCAGCACGGAATCCGCTATTGCGTGGTGGGCGGGCAGGCGGTCAATGCCTACGCTGAGCCCGTGGTCAGCCTGGATCTGGATCTGGCAGTGGCGACCGAGCAGATCGAGACCGTCGAGTCGTTGCTCCGCGAACGCTTCCGCGTGGAGCGCTTCCCTCATAGCATCAATATCTCGCAGCCCGGCTCGGACCTGCGGGCGCAAATCCAGACCGACCCCCGCTATGCTCACTTTCCTGAAAGCGCCACTCAGAAGAACGTTCTGGGGCTGGCGCTGCCCGTGGCACGCCTGGAGGATGTGCTTCAGGGGAAAGTATGGGCGGCGCTGGACGCGGAACGCCGCCCCAGCAAGCGTCAGAAAGACCTAGCCGACATCGCGCGCTTGATCGAAGCCTACCCGGAATTGAGGCCGCGTGTCCCGGCGGAAATCCTCGCCCGCCTGTTCTGAAGTGCGGAGTGCGGAGTGCGGAGTGCGGAGTGAGTTGCTTCCTGCCTACTGCTTCCTGCCTACTGCCTACTGTGGCTTTGTCGGGGGCTCGGGCGGCAGCGGCTGGGCGCGCCCGGCTTCGGTTTCGGCCACGCCCGGCTGATACTCGCCCACCTTGACGACTTTGTCGCCTTGAAAGGTGATGATGGTGATCCTGGCGGGCGCCGTGCCATAAATCCAGTCCTCTGTCTCGACACGCCCCTTGCGCTGCCGCTCCTTGCGGTCCGGGCGGCCCTTGGCGGCCAGCACCATGTCCCGGTCCATGCCCACCGTCACCTGGTGGTTCTTGATGGCTTCCTGAACTTTCTTGGGCAGCGTCTCGGTGTAAATCACGGTCGGCGAGCGGCGGGCGAAATCCAACACCGGGGCCAGCATCTGCTTCACCTCGTCCACGGTCAGGTCGGGCACCTGCCCGGGGAAGTTCAGCTCAATGCTGGAGCCGATAACGGGTGCGGGCTGGTTGGGGTCGCTGCGGGTCACCGTGGGACCGCCGCCCATGCCCACCTGCACCCCCTGGTACCATTTGCGCTTCCTGGGCCCACCGTTGATCTGAAACACCATGGAGCTCCTGCGGAAGTCGATCTTGGTGATCTGGACCACCTCGCCGGGCCTCACCGCCGTCCCATTGCCCGTGGTGCGGCGTTGCAGTTCCTGCTCATCGACGTTGCCGTCGGAACCAAGCGGCAAGCCCCGGTCTCCCAGCGGCAGGGGCTTGCGAAGCGTGGCGCTCTCGGCCAGCAGCCCGCGGATAATCCAGATGCGCGACTGTTCCTGCAGCGGCCGTTGGGCCTGTGATTTCGCCTGGTCCTTTTGCTCGCCGGGCTTTTCTTGAGCAATGGCCTGGGCCAAACCGGCCAGTGCCAGCCAGCCAAGAACCAGCGCGATTTTATGCAGGGTCTTCATCAAACCCGCGTTGCCCTATTGACGCCCAGTCAGCCCGTGCAGTTTCCAGCACCGTGAAAGAGCGCCGCAACAGAGCCGCGACCGTAAGGGAGCGGACCGCCCATCCGCGTTTGGCAAGCCTGCTCAGTGTGGTCCGCTCCCTTACGGTCGCGGCTCTGTTGCCCCGCGGTCACTGTTCCGCAGCAGGAGTACCAGAATAGCCGCCCCGATCACTGCGGTGGCCGTCAGGCTGGCCTCGGGGCCGTACCCGCCTCCCTGAAGCCACTCCGGTCCGCTGACGCGCGCCGACCAGGGCAATGCATCTATTGTAATGCCGCTGACGGGGAGGCCGGAAGCGCCTTCAGAGAAGTTCCAGCCCCAGTGCAGGCCGATGGGCAGCCACAGCCGGGCGGTCTTCAGATAAGCAATCGAAAAAAGAACGCCGACCAGCGCGGTATTGAGGGCGCCGGGGATGCTGGCGTGGGGGTTGCCGCTATGCACGGCCCCGAACGCGCCGGCCAGCAGCAGGACGGCCGCCGGCGCGCCCATGACCTCGATCAGCCTCTGAAAGGGATAGCCGCGAAACAGCAGCTCCTCGTGCAGCGCGCCCAGCAGGAAGATGCCGAGAACCGCGGCCAGGCGGAGCGCGCCGCGCCCGGCGCCCGCCGGGCCGGCCTCGTAGCGCAGATGCCCGCTGGCGCCCAAGACCAGGACAATGACGCCGATCATCGCCGCGCCGAGGACAAACCCGCAGCCCATCTCCGCCAACCAGCCCGGCGCCCGGCCCAGGCCGATGTAGGCGGGAGGGCGGTCGTCCAGGCCGGCCAGCACAAGCAGCGTTGCCGCCGCCACCGCCGTCAAGCCGGCGGCGACGGTCTCCAGCATCGATCCGGTCGCCGAGGACACCGGCAGGCTGCGCACCAGCGCAACGGCCACCCACCCCGACAGCAACGCGAAGCACAAATAGAGCAGGATGAAGATGCCGAACCGAAGCGCGGCGTTCAGCCGAGTTTGCCGGGTCAGCTCCAATTCCGAAATCTGCGACATCTGCGTAATCTGCGGATCGGTTCCGTCCCGCCCTGCGGGATGGTCCGTGTTCATCCGGGGTGAATCATCCCGGTCCAGGCCCGCTACTTCGTCCGGCGGGCCAAGGAGTTGATGTACTCCTCGATGTTGGTGTAGCCGCCGCGGCTCCTGGCGGCATCGGACGGGTCGCGCGGATTCAGGCCATGGGCGATTTCCCAATCGTCGGGCATACCGTCGCCATCCGTATCCTTGGGTGGCTGCGTGCCGCGGTACTCGGGCCAGCCACCCACCTGCCGCTGGGAATCGATGGTGGAACCGGTGCCGTTGCGGACGTCGGCCACGATGCGCCGGTCCACGGCATCGCGGACGGGCAGCGCCGCGCCCGCTCCCTCCAGCACCACGCGGAGCGCTTCCTCGGCCGAGGTCGTTCTGACCTCGGGGACAGCAAACGGCTCCTGGACAAAAACCACCGGCTTGCGGCCTTCGCTCCCTGCCTTGCGGAACAACCCGGCCGGCAAGCGGGTCATCTCCGGATGTCCAACGACGATGTTGCCGGCCACGTAGAATTTCAACTCGCTCTTTTCCGTGGGGCCGAAAATGCCATCGTTCAGGCGGCTGCTGGGCCCGGGCTTGGTGTAATTCGCCACATAGTTGACCTGCATCACGTCGCCGACCACGGAAGCCCCGCCCTGGTTGTAGATAACGTTGCTGCGCACGTCGAAGACCGGGAAAGGCGGCTTGTCGTAGTTATCGCCCAGCCGGGGATTCCGGCCGGGGTTATGGGCCCACAGATTGTGGTGGAGGGTGAGGCCGCCGGCCGCGCGCACCAGCGAGCCGTAGCCGTGCGGGCCCTTGTGATGCACGCTCTTGTTCAGCCCTTCCGCAATCAGGCACCACTGGACCGTGACGTCGGAGATGCCGCCGCTGGGCGACAGGTTCTCGTCCACCGCCCAGCTTGCCGAGCAGTGATCGACAACGACGTTTCGCGCCTGGCCGCCGATGCCGATGGCGTCCACCTCCTTGCCGGAGATGTCGCCGGGCCGGCTGCGGATGTAGCGAACCACGGCGTCATGCGTTTCGATCGAGAGCGTGTAGCCCCGCAGGCAGATTCCGTCGCCCGGCGCCGTTTGCCCGGCGATGGTGAGGTACGGCTCCGCGACCCGGATGCTGGTCTTCAGATCGATGATGCCGGCCACGCGGAAGACAACGATGCGCGGGCCTCTAGCCTGGCAGGCGGCGCGGAAGCTGCCCGGGCCGGCATCGTCGAGATTGGTCACCAGCAACACCTTGCCGCCGCGCCCGCCCGGCGTGCTCGCCCCGAAGCCCTCGGCGCCAGGGAAAGCCGGCAGCTCCGCGGCCCACATCCTCACCACAAAGGCACAAAGAACCGAAAGGACACAAAGGGCGGCCCCACCTGCGACCGCCACCCTGGTGGCCGATTGCCTGCCTCGAATTGCCGACATCTTCTCCTCCCACAACATACAAGCCGCCGATATTATCGCAGGCCGCGGGCGACAGGCTACAGGTGAATGCGCCGGCAGTGTACCCGGCCCCGATTTGCTGGTAGTCTATCCACGGTTGTGCGCCGGCGGTACAACCGGGGGTGAGCGATGGCAGAGGCAGTCACACGAAGAAGCTGCTTGCTGGGCGGCGTGGCGGCGGCCACGCAAGCGCTGGCCGCGCAGGTTCCCGGCCCGCGTGCGCCGGCCAGGCGTCCGAATATCCTGTGGATCCTGGCCGAGGACATGAGCCCGCAGCTCGGCTGCTACGGCGAACCGCTGGTCCAGACGCCCAATCTGGACCGCCTGGCCCGCCAGAGCACCCGGTTTACGCGCGCGTACACGGCGGCGCCGGTCTGTTCCCCGAGCCGCTCGTCGATGATCACCGGCATGTACCAGACCAGCATCGGGGCCCACAACCATCGCACCATTTTCAAAAAAGAGCTGCCGGCCGGCGTGCGCACCGTGCCGGAGTGGCTGCGCGACGCCGACTATTTCACGGTGCTGTGCGGCGTCGGCCCCAACAAGAAAGACAACAAGCAGTCGGGCGCCAAAGGCTCCGGGAAGACCGACTTCAATTTCCTGGTCAAGAAGCCGTTCGACGGGTACGACTGGGGCCAGCGCCGGCCCGGCCAGCCTTTCTTCGCGCAGTTGTCGCTGGCGGAGAGCCACAAGGGATACGGCTGGCCGCTGGCGCGCAAGACCATGCCGCGCATCGACCAGTCGCGGCTCAAGCTGCCGCCCTACTGGCCCGAGCACCCCATTGCCCGGGACGAGTATGCCAACTACCTGGAAGCCATCGAGTTGGTGGACAGCTACGTCGGCGAAATCATAAGGCGACTGGAAGAGGAAGGGCTGGCGGAGAACACGCTGGTTTTCTTCCTCGGCGACAATGGCTCCTGCACCTTCCGGGGCAAGCAGTTCCTGTACGAGGGCGGGATCCATGTCCCGCTGATGGTGCGCTGGCCGGGACACGTGGCGGCAGGGGCGGTGCGCGAGGACATGATCAACGCCATAGACCTGGCGGCCGCTTCGCTGGCCGCGGCCGGCGTGGACCAGCCCAAAAAGATGGAGGGCCGCGATTTCCTCGCGCCGGGGGCCCGCGGCCGCGATCGCATCTTCGCCGCCCGCGACCGCTGCGACATCGCCATCGAGCGCATGCGCTGCCTGGTCGAGCCGCGCTACAAGTACATCCGCAATTTCCTCCCCGGCATCCCTTACATGCAGGCCAACCCCTACAAGGAGAAGCAGTACCCCACCTGGAACCTGGTCAAGCAACTGAAGGCGGAAGGCAAGTTGACGCCCGAGCAGGCGCTGTTTGCCGCCGACCACAAGCCGGTCGAAGAGCTGTACGACCTGGAGAACGACCCCCACGAGGTAAGGAACCTGGCTGCCGATGCGGCACACAACGAGCGGCTGCGGGCCATGCGGAAGTTGCTGGACGAATGGATCGAGCAGACCGGCGACCAGGGCCGGATCATGGAAGACCCCGTCCCCATCTACGAGGATTACCTTGGGAAACCGAAGTGAATGGGACGCAGATGAACGCAGATAAACCGGCTGGAAACCGCTCGGTCGCCGCGGCGACCTCACGGCTCTGTTGCGGCCGGCTGGCCAAGGCCCGCGGGGATCAGCCGCTCCACCAGAACAATATCCACCCAGCGGTCGCCCACCCGCCCGTGCTTCTCGAGCACGCCGACCTCGCGAAAGCCAAATGAGCGGCAAAGCCGGCGGCTGGCCTCGTTGGAGGAGAATATCCGGCCGACAATCTTGTAATAGCCGCGCTCCTCAGCCAGCCGGATCAAGGCCTCCATCAGGATGCGGCCGAGCCCCTGGAAGCGGTCGCCGCGGCTGACGTAGACGGAGGCCTCTTCGACCCCCGGCGGCGCCTCCCGCTCCGGGATCAGCGAGGCCCAGCCCAGCACCGTCTCGCCCCATTCCGCGGCCAGGATGTGATGGTCCGGGGCGCACATCAGGGCCAGAACCTGTTCCGCGTTGATCAGCCGCATGTCGAGCTTGGCGTGACCGTCCCGGATGCCTTCGTTGTAAATCTCGGCGACGCACGCGGCGTCGGCCGGCCGCGCCACGCGGACGTTCCATTGTGACTGCATGTCAGGTGTCGGGTGCAAGGTGCCAGAAACCGCACCTGGCACTTAAGCTTTCAACGCGTCGAGCACGCCGCGCATGTAGGAGAACGATTTCTGCATGCCCACCAGCGGCGCATCGGCGTTGATCTCGTACTCCAGATTCACGTAACCCTGGAAGTTCATTTTCTTCAGTTGCTTGAAGATGGCCACCACGGGCATCATGCCGTCGCCCACGTCGCACTGGCTGCCGCTGACCATCAGATCGGCCAGGTCCTTGATGTGGACATCGAGCAGCCGGCTGCCGGCGTCGGCCAGGGCCTTGACCACGTCTTTCCCGGTCCGGGTGGTATGGCCCACGTCCATGCACAGGCCCATGCGGGGATCGCGCCCCTGCACCGCCTCCAGCACGTCATACGGCGACGGGAAGTGCTTGTCCTCGGGGCCGTGGTTGTGGATGGCCGCCTTGATGTTGTATTCCTTGACGAATTTCTCGATGCGCGGCACCGTCTCCTTGGTCGGCGCAATCACCATCAGCGGCATGCCGGCCGCTTTCGCATACTCGAAATACATGCGCATGTCGGCGTCGTCGTCCTTCTGCAGGCTGATGGTCCCGCCGCCGACGATGATCAGGCCGGCGTCTTCGAATTCCTTCCGCCCCGCGGCCAGCTCTTCCGGCGTGCTCTTGTAGAGCAGATGGAACTCCTTGATGTTGATGTAGGGGGTGTTCAACTGCCTGGTCATCTTGATGCAGTCGGCCCGGCTGAACTTGCGGAACGAATAGGAACAAGCTCCGAGCTTCAGGTCGTAAGTCTTCTTGGGCAGTTCCACCTTTTGCGCCTTTTGCCCTTTTTTGGCTTTTTGCGCTTCTTGCGCGGCCAGGTTGAGTGCGGCCGGACCGCTGGCGATCGCGGTGCCGGCCAGGCCCGCGGAAGTGGTGAGAAAACTGCGGCGGCTGGTTGATTTCGTCATAATTCGATGCCTCATTCCTTGATGAGTCAGCGCGGGAACACCCGCGCTTCCCGCGGATGTCCATTATACGGGCAGCGCGCCCGAATTGCGCCCCGCAAAATAGGCCACCTGCGATTCAGACAGTGGGGGAGGGGGCGAGAGCGCGCGGGGCCGCTCGGGCAGGGGATGAGCACGCCGAACCGGGAAGACTGAGCGGGACGCACGGCCGAGGGGAGATGCTGAGTCCCGGTAGCTGGGTTGGGGCCAGA
>JAPKYU010000356.1 GCA_026394175.1 Acidobacteriota bacterium
CAGCTCTGGGCTGCCGGGCTGGCGTCGGACTCGGGCCACAGCGGCAAATCCGGCAGCAACGGCTGGACCGGGGAGACGTGGCGGATCGTGATCCGCGTAAAGCCTGCCTCCTCCATGAAAAAGCGCAGTTGCCCGGACGGAATCGGCTGCGCGTGCGTTGGATCGAGGAAGAAGCTTTGGCTGAGCGTGGCCAGGCACTCCGGGTTCTGGGTTTCGAGCAACAGCAGGCCCCCGGCGCGCAGCTTCCGGTGAGCCAGCCGCACCAGGCGAACGTAGCCGGGCGGCGGCAGGTGCTCGATGAACTGGGCGGAGAAGATGCCTCCCAGCGAGTCATCGGGTAGCGATTCCAGGTATTCAAAGGCATCGGCCCGGGTGACGTCGAGCTGCTGCTCGCGGCAGCGGGCCACCATGTCGGGGTCCAGGTCCACGCCGCGGGCCTCGATTCCCTTCTCTCGCAGCAAAGCCAGAAATTCGCCGCGGCCGCAGGCCACATCGAGCACCGGCGCCTGGCCTTCGAACAGCGGCAGGTACTCGGCCTGGCGCTCGCGCACCTCTTTGTCCGAGCCGCGGTACAGGTTCTCAAAGTGCGGGTAATCGAACTCGGTAGTGGGAAGTTCGGCGCCGGCGGGCGACGTAGCGGCGACCTTTAGGTCGCCATCCCGGTGATCGCGTCCGGTGGCGACCTGAAGGTCGCCGCTACGTTCCGCCGTCAGGCTACGCAGCCGCAGGCGCACCAGGTTCATCTCCTCCTCGACGCGCCCGGTCAGCTCCTCTCGATAACTCGCCAGTTCCTGCCAGAACTCCTGTTGCAGGCGGTTCACCGCGTCATTGAGCTGGTCCACGTTCAGACGCAGGTGCTTGCGCAACTCGCCCACCTCTTTCTCGATCTCGCCATCCACGCGCGCCAGGCGCGCCAGCAGATCCTCCTGCATCTTGCCGGCTGCCTCCTGGAGGTTGGCGACCGCGACGCGGATCTCGCCGGCTGCCGCGTCGAGGCGCGCGACATTGGCCATGATGCGCCCGTCGAGTGTGGCCTTGTGCTCGTCGAGCTTCTTCCGCCACTCCGCCTGAAACGCCTCCAGGTTCTGGTTGAAGCGCTCGATCTCAGCCAGCGCCGGGGCCCGCAGGCTCTCGGCCTGCGCCGCCACCTGGGCCACCACCAGCAAGTTGCGGTTATGTTCGGCCAGCAACCGCTGCGTTTCGGCCAGGGCCTCCAGCACCGCCTGGTTGAACTGGCGCTGCGGGTAGCCGTACCAGCGCAGCGAGCGGGCCACCAGCCGCTTGAAGAGCTGGATCAGGGCGTGGTGCGGGCCGGCGGGGCGCGGGTTCACCGTGTCGGCGTTGGCGGCCCAGTCGCCGGCGATGCGGCGGCAGTCCTCGAGCCGGTCGAGTTTCGGAAGCCGAAAATCAGGCGCCGCGGGGACGCGAGCTTCCACGCGCTGCTGGATGCGTTCCTTCAGAGCCGCTAATGTCGCAACCAGGTTCATGTATCTGTACGTCCGCTCCTTGCTAGAAAGCTATCAGCTTCCCTCAGCCGGAAATCCTGCATGCCGTCACGCGCGCTCGCAGGTTCGCCACCCCGGCGGTGGGGCGCGTGTCCAGCACCTGAAACGATAGCACGTCGTCCAGCCAGTCGTGGCTGGAGCCGTCGGGCTGTTGCGTGGCCACCGTGAGGGTATACTCCTGCGGCGTCAGCGAGCAGGGAAACTCGAAATTGACTTCCAGCAGGTCGCCCGGCTCGAGCGCTTCCCCGCCCCCGCAGTGGATCTGCTCCAGCATGGTGTTGGTCCCATACACTTCCATGCCGATGCGCGTGCGGATCATCACGCCGACCACGGGGTTGGGATGCCGTTCGGCAAAGCGGGCCAGCACACGCACCCGCACGTTCTCGCCGGAAGCGACCACGCGGGTGGGCCGGCCGCCCGCGCCGTACAACTCCACCTGCAAGACCTCGGCGGCGCGGTCGCCGTGCCGGAAGGAGAACTCCAAGTGCGGAGTGTGGAGTGCGGAGTGCGGAGTATCCGGCATTCCGCATTCCACATTCCGCACTCCGCGCTCAAAAACGCGTTGGCGGTCCAGCACCATGCCATTGTAGCGGTTCACCACGTCGCCGGGCTCGCCCTCGGCTTCGGTCCGCCCTCCCCAGAGCAGCATAGCGCGGTCGCAGATCATCTTCACCAGCGCCAGGTCGTGGGAGACCAGCACCACGGTGACGCCGCGCGCCTTCAGCTCGCCGAACTTGCGCACGCAGCGGTTGGCGAAGATGGCGTCGCCCACCGCCAGCGCCTCGTCCACCACCAGCACGTCCGGATCGACGTGGATAGCGGCCGCGAATGCCAGCCGCACCCACATGCCGGTGGAGTAGGTCTTCATGGGCTGCTCGATGAAGTCGCCGATCTCGGCGAACTCGGCGATGCGCGGGAAGCTGCGCTCGACTTCGGCGCGCGCGAGGCCCATGATTTCGCCGTTCATGAAGATGTTCTCGCGCCCCGTGAACTCCGGGTTGAAGCCGGCGCCCAGGTCCAGCAGCGCGGCCACCCGCCCGGTGGCGCGCGCCCGCCCGGTGGTGGGCTGCAGGATCCCGGTCAGAATCTCCAGCAGCGTGCTCTTGCCCGAGCCGTTGGGCCCGATGATGCCGTAGGTTTCGCCGCGGCCCACCTGGAAGGAGATGTCGCGCAGGGCCCAGAAATCGCGGTGGTAGACGCGCCGCCCGAACGAGGCCATCTCCTTCAGCCGGTCCGACGGCACGGCGTACATGCGGTACATCTTGGATACGTTTGTGGCAACGACCATAGGCTGTAGGCTGTAGGCTGTAGGCTGTAGGCCAGGGCGACGGGCAGTTGCCAGTCTCCCACAGCCCACAGCCTACGGCCCACAGCCTAAAGAACATCCGCGAACGACTTCCGCGACTTATAGAACCAGGCGAAGCCGAGCAGGTAGGCGGCCAGCCCGCCCGCCGCCAGCCAGCCCAGCATGCCCCAGGGCGGCGCCGTGCCGTCCAGAAAAATGGCGCGATAGCAGCGGACCATGACGTACACCGGGTTCTTCCCGAACACCGCCATGGTGCTCGCCGGCAGCGCCGTCTCCGGATAGCAGATTGGCGTGGCGAAGAACCACAGCGTCAGCAAAAAGCTCATGAACTGCCCGGTATCGCGCAGGAACACGCCCAGCGCCGCCAGGAACCAACATAGCCCGATGGTCAGCAGCACCTGCGGCAGCAGCACCAGCGGCAGGTACAGCGCCGTCACCGGGATGCCGTGGCGGAACAGCAGCAGCCCGGCCAAAAACACCAGCAGGGCGAAGAAGCCGCTGGCCAGACCCGCGCAGGCGATGTTCACCGGCAGGATCTCGACCGGGAAGAGCACGCGGGTCACCAGCGTCTTGTGCTCGAGCATCACCGAGGGGGCGCGCGCCAGCGCCTCGCTAAACGCCAGCCAGGGCAGCATCCCGCAGACGAAGTACAGCAGGAAGTTCACCGGGCCGGCGGCTTCCGGCCCTGGGCCGAAGCGCACCTTCAACACCAGCGCGAACACGAAAAAGTAGGTGAGCATCAGCAGCAGCGGGCTGATCACCGTCCAGACCAGGCCGGCGACCGAGCCGCGGTAGCGGCCGTGAATATCGCGGCGCACCATGGAAACGATCAGCGGGCGGTGCCGCGCGATAGTGATGAAGGGGGCGGTGAGCAGGCGGGCCAGCGCGCGGCGCAGGCGCTCGGCGCGGCGCGCGGCGGCGGTCAGCCGGCGCTGGCTGACGCGCACCCCGCCGCTGTCCACCCGCACCTCCAGCGCCAGGCATTCCGACCCGCGCTGGTAGAACCAGGCCACCGGCTCTTCCACCGGCGACAGCAGCACGCGGTAGGCGCCCTGCTCCGGCGGCAGTTCGATATCGAGAATGGCCTCGGCTTCCCCGCCCGGCGGCAGGTCGGCTTCGAGCGCCGTTCGCCGGCCCTCGGCCAGCAGCGATTCCGCTTTGCCGTCCAGCACCTGGTAGGCGAGAAACACGGGGCCGCCGGCGGGCCAGAGGCGGTCGCTGGTGTTGCGCACCCGCAGGCGTACCCGCAGCGATTTGCTATCGAGCAGCTTCAGCTCGGTGGCCTCCAGCCGGGCGCTGAATCGCGGCATCAATGGTTATTATAACGAGGCGAATTCACCAGGAAGGCACAAAGAACACCAAGTACACGAAGAATCACCGCCTTGGTTTTCTTTGTGTTCCTTCTGCGGACGGAAGAACAACCGGAAGCGCACTTCCCCGCCCCGAGAGGTGTATGGAATCAGAGCGGGCTTGCCGCCCTGCACAGCCTCGGTGAGCAAGAGGAAAGCGGGCGCAGGGTGGGCCTGGTCCACGGGGAAAGGGACGCCCAGCGTCAGCACCGCCGGCAGCCATGACCGGTTGCGGTATTCATAGAGACCGCTGACCCGCACCGCCCCGCGCCCTACCTGGACCTCGATCCGCTCGCGCTCGAAGCGGACGGTGGTGAAGTATCCGCTGAAGAAGTAGACAGCGGCGGCGATCAGGCCCCCGGCCAGCCACAGGTCAGCGCTTGAACGCCTCGCCAATCGCCGCTCCCTTCTCTTGCGCCGGAGATCAAGTGTACACCCGACAGGTGCGGAGTGCGGAATGCGGAGTGCGGAGTGACACGCTTGGCATGGGATATTCCGCCCGCCGCACTTCGCGCTCCGAACGGCCCTGGAAATTTCCGCCGCGGCGTCCCGCCGCAAGCATGTAGCGCCGGCGTCCCGCCGGTAATCGTCCTCCGGTCGCCGACCGGTTACCGGCGAGACGCCGGCGCTACAACGGGCGCGCGAGACGCGCGCTGGGGCATCGCGCCAACGGAAGTGCTATTCGATGGCGGCGAAACTTTGCGGTATGCTCAAGCTCCCGGCTTTTGTGCGCCTGGGTCGTGCGACCAGACGAGGGAGGTGTCGTGCGCGTCGAATTGTATTCGATCCGGCTCTGCCTTTTTTTCCTGGCGGTGGTCGTCGCTTGTGCTTCCCTGCCCGCCCAAACCCAAACGCAGGCTCAGCCTGTCGGGATGGTGGCGGTCGGCAAGAGCCCGTTTGCCCTGGCCGTCCCGACCAATCAGCAGGCCATCGTCGTGAACCTGTTCCCCGAGGGCGAACCGAACAGCCCCAGCACCTGGACCAATACGAAGCTGGTGGACCTGGGCAGCAGGGCGGTCACCAGTCAACTGCGCGTTGGAACACGACTGGTGGCGGTGGCGGTGGTTGGCACGCGCGCCCTGGTGGTGAATGAAGACCAGGACTTCGTGATCGTTGTCGATCTGACCACGGCAAAAGAGGTGACACGGATTGCCGTGGGCAGCCGCCCGAGCAACGTGATCGTGGCCAATACCCAGCTCGCCATCGCCACCAATGGCACCAGCGGCGATCTGAGCTTCATCAACCTGCAGACCAATGCCGTCAGCGGCTCGCCGGTGAAGGTGGGCACGGACCCGCGCGCGGTGGCGGTGCATCCGGCGGGGCAGTACGCCTACGTGGCGCTGGGCGGCGACAACGCCGTCGGCGTCGTTGATCTGCGCTCCTACACCAAGGTCTACGCGGTGCATGTGGGCAAGAACCCCGCCGCCATTGCCATTACGCGCGATGGCCGGCGGGCCGTGGTCGCCAATCTGACCAACAACACCGTCTCCATTCTGAATACGGAGAACGCGGCGGCGCCGGCGGTGATTCCGACGGCGGCCGGCACCACCCAAATCCCGGTGGGCGTGCAGCCCAGCGCGGTGGAAATCAGCCCCGACGGCAAGACGGCTTACGTGGCCAACCTGGGCAGCAATTTCTTCACCGCCGTCGATATCGGGAAGCTGGCGGTGGCCGGCGTGGTGAACGTGCAGCGAACCGATCCAAGCAACCCCTCGCAGAAGATTTCATCGCCCACCTCCGGCCTGCGCATTGCGCCGGATGGGACGCGGCTGCTGGTGACGGAGTTCCGCGACGCCTCCATGCTGCTCATCTACGACATGAACAACATGCCGCTCTCCCCCGCCCCGGACATCGAAGTGCCGGGCGAGCCGCGGGCCAGCATGTACATGGATGTGGACGCGTCGCTGGCCTGCCCCGGGTTCTACATCACCGAGGTGGCGCTGGCCGATGGCGCCCGGTCGGGCTTCTGGGGCATGGAATTGGCCACCACGGCGGGAGACCGGCTGCTGCAGGGCGGGTTCAACCTGGGCGGCGGGTTCGACGCCAACGCCGGCAATCCGGGTTTCGGCGCCTTCAACATCACTAACCCTGCCAACGAGCGGCAAACGGTGAAGATCACGGTGCAGGCGCAGGCTGTTCCAACCCAAGGATACAGCGCCGGCAACCTGGGGCTGAGCGTGCAGCTTTACCAGCCGCAGGCCGACGGCAGCCGGGTGGCGGTGGGCCAGGGAGCGTCGGGTGCGCCGCCGCTTTCCGTCAGCACCACGGTCAACCCGGGTTTCTACATCGTCGAGATCAAGAGCCTGGCTGGCTCGCCGCGCGGCACCTTCCAGATGAGCCTGGAGACGCAATATACCAACCGGGCGGGCGGCGCCTTCCAGGGCGGCGTGGTGGTGGGCGGCTACCTGACCCGGGACGCAGCCGGCAAGTCGCTGACCGGTTTCGGCGCCTTCTGCATCTCCGAAAACCAGACGGTGACCGTGAAGACGTCCGGCGCCTCGACGTACGGCGATGCTGGGGCCGGAGACCTGGTGCTGACGCTGAAGGACCGCAACGGGCAAGTGCTGCGTACCATTAACAACTCGGTTCCGACGTCGGCCGGTGTGGCGCTGCCCGACCCGCCCGACATGCAGGGCGCCACCCCCACAATTTATGTGGACGCGAAAGCGGCGGCGGGCGGCGACGGCAGTTCCGCGCGGCCCCTGCGCAGCATCGCCGCGGCGGTGAGCAAGGCGCGGTCCGGAGACGTGATCCTGGTGCGGGCGGGCCGGTACTCGCCCAGCCTTACCGGGGAGGTGATCCACATCGGCAGCGCGGGGACAAATATCAATCCGTTGCAGGCCAACGTAAAGGTTTTCGGCTCTGGAGCGGCGACTACCATCCTGGATGCCGAGCAATCGGCGGGCAGCGCGGGCAACGCCAACGCCTTTGTCATAGCCGCGCCCAATGTGCGCTTTGCCGGCTTCACCGTGCGCGGCGCACAGCAGTTCGGGGTGCTGGTCTACCAGGCCAGCGGTGTCCGCATAGACAGCAACTTCTGCACCAGCAACGGGCGCGACGGCATCGGCGCCATCCAGTCGCCGGGGTTGGTAGTCACGGGCAACGCCGCGGTCGCCAACCAGGAGAGCGGCATCGTGGTGAGCAACTCGGCGACCGGCACCCCCAGCAATCCGCCGACGGGCTGC
>JAPKYU010000131.1 GCA_026394175.1 Acidobacteriota bacterium
GGCCCGCGGCGTCAACTTCCGCCACGCTTACTCGGGCAACCCGGTGTGCGTGCCCGGCCGGGCCAGCCTGATGACCGGCATGTGGGCCTCCGACGTCGGCTCCTACTGCAACAGCACGCCGTTTGACGGCCGCGTGGCGACCTGGGGAAACCGGCTGCGCGACGCCGGCTACCACACCTGGGCCACCGGCAAAATGGACCTCTGGCACGACAAGGACCTGGGGTTCCACGAGGTGGATACCTCGCACGGCCACTCGGAGGACCCCGACATCACCTCGCTGTTCCGCGCGCCGGTCTGCTTCCGGCCCAAAGAGCGCAACAACGCCGACGGCGAGTACGCGGACCGCAGAGCGCCCGACCTGCCCAAGGCCGAGCGCGCCATCAATTTCCTGAAAGACGAGGCGCCGAAGCTGGGGCGGCCCTGGTGCGCCTACGTTGGATTCTCCAAGCCGCACCCGAAATTCGACGCCGCGCTGAAATACCGCGAAATCTACCCGCCGGAAAAAATGCCGCTGCCTCGCTGGCCGGAGGGCTACCTGGAGCGGCGGCACACCATGTTCCAGGTGCTGGCCAATTTCAAGAACGTCTCGGTGCCGGTGCCCGAAGAACGCGTGCGGCGCGCCCGGAGCTGCTATTTCGGGCTCATCACGGAACTGGATGAGCTGATCGGCCGGGTGCTGGATCAACTCGAGCGCACCGGGGAGCTGGAGAACACGCTGGTCGTCTACACCAGCGACCACGGCGAAATGCTGGGCGAACACGGCCTGTGGCTGAAGAACGTGCTGCTGGAGGGCGCGGCGCGCGTGCCGCTGGTCATGGCCGGCGCCGGGCTGCCGGCGGGCAAGACGGTGACCACGGCCGTGTCGCACGCCGACATCGCGGCCACGCTGCTGGATCTGGCCGGCGCACCGAGACCCAAAGAACTGCGCGGCCACTCGCTCGTGCCCCTGGCCCGCGGCGAGACCGGCTCTCACCCCGGCTTCGCCTTCAGCGAGTCGCATTCCGAGGGCAACTGCACCGGCTCGTTCATGATCCGCAAGGGCGACCTCAAGTACCTCTACTTCACCGGCGATCAGCCGTTGCTGTTCGACCTGAAGAAAGACCCCGGCGAATTCCAGAACCTGGCCGGGAAGAAGGAATTTGCGGGCGTCCTCAAAGAGATGCACGCACACCTGGTCTCGCTGCTGGACCCGGATGCGGTCACCCAGGCGGCGTTTCGCAAGCAGGCCGAGGTGCTGGCGCGGCTGGTGCGGGAGCAATCGAAGAAGGAGTTCTACCAGACGCTGGTGGGCCGACTGGGCCCCGCCCAGGCCCGCGTCCTCACCGACAAGCATTACACATAGGCAAACGGGACGCAGATAAACGCGGATGAACGCAGATCGAATGGGACACTGATTAACACTGATAGACACAGGTCAAACAGGCTGGAGGCAGGAGGGACCAGGAAAACAGGGTGGCAAGGATCAGTGTTGATCAGTGTCCCATTTTTGCCCCCTTTTTCTGATCTGCGTTTATCTGCGTTCATCTGCGTCCCATTGCGTTTCATTCGCGCGGCTACCGCCGCCTCCGCACCTGTGCTAGCATGATTCTTTTGTAAAGCCGCGAATATCCTGCTTCGTGGGCGGTGCCGCACCGCTGTCCGCCCCAAGGAGTTCCGCCTTGAAAGTGTACGACGGCAAGGATGTGCGTAACGTGGCCGTGGCCGGCCACGGTGATTCGGGAAAGACCAGCCTGGTGTCCGGCCTGCTGTACGCGGCCGGCATGGTCAACCGCCTGGGCCGCGTCGACGAGGGCAACACGGTCACCGATTTCGACGACGACGAGATGGCGCGCAAGGTCAGCATCATGACCGCGCTGGCCCATGCCGAATGGGCGAAGACGAAAATCAACCTGCTGGACACCCCGGGTTACAACATCTTCATCAACGACACCAAGGCGGCCATGGTGGCCGCCGACGCGGCCCTGGTCCTGGTGGATGCGGTGGCCGGCGTCGAGGTCCAGACCGAAAAGGTGTGGGCCTTCACCGAGGAGTACGGCCAGCCGCGGCTGATGGTGATGAACAAGCTGGACCGCGAGCGGGCCAGCTTCGAGCGCGCCCTGGAATCGATTCACAAGGTGTTCGGCCGCACGGCCGTCCCCGTCCAGTTGCCGATGGGCGAGGAGCGGGCCTTCCGGGGCGTCATCGACCTGCTGGCCATGAAGGCTTACAGCTACCAAAGCGGCGGAGACGGCAAGGGCGCGGCCGGCGAGATTCCCGCGGAATTCGCCGAGGCCGCCCAGTCGGCCCGCGAAAAGCTGGTGGAGATGGTGGCCGAGGGCAACGACGCGCTGCTGGAGGAGTTCTTCGACAAGGGGACGCTCGGCCCCGAGCAGCTTCGCCAGGGGTTGCGGGAAGCCGTGGTGGCGCGCCGCATCTTTCCCGTAGCCTGCGCCTCGGCCTATCACAACATCGGCGCCGACTTGCTGCTCAACCTGATTGTCGATTTCCTGCCCACGGCCGTGGAGCGCGGCACGGTGACCGGCTACACCAGGCTGGAGGAGGGCGGCGAGCCGATCACCCGGCGCGTGGCCGACTCCGAGCCGGTTTCGGTCTTTGTCTTCAAGACCAGCGCCGACCCTTTTGCCGGCCGCATCTCGTATTACAAGGTCTGCTCCGGCGTGCTGAAGAACGACGCCACCCTGACCAATTTCACCAAGGGGCAGGCCGAGCGCTTCGCGCACATCACCGTGGGGCAGGGCAAGGAGCACGTCGGCGTCCAGGAGTTGCGGGCCGGCGACATCGGCGTGGTCACCAAGCTGAAGGACACGCTGACCGGCGATACGCTGGGCGATAAGGCGGCATTCATCCTCTACCGGCCGGTGAAGCTGCCGGAGCCGCTGATCGCCTTCGCCATCCAGGCCAAGTCCCGGGCCGACGAAGACCGCCTGGGCCAGGCGCTGCACAGGATCCTGGAAGAAGACCCCTCGTTGCGCTTCTACCGTGACGCACAAACCAAGGAGTTCCTGCTGGCGGGCGCCGGCCAGCAACACGTCGAGGTCATCGTCTCCCGGCTCAAGAAGCGGTATAACGTCGAGGTGCAGCTCAAGGCCCCCAAGGTGCCCTACCGGGAGACCATTCGGGGCACCGCCGATGTCGAGGGCAAGCACAAGAAACAGACCGGCGGGCACGGGCAGTTCGGCGTCTGCAACATCAAGATGGATCCGCTGCCGCGGGGCACGGGCTTCTAGTTCGTCAACGACATTTTCGGCGGCTCTATCCCCAGGAATTACATTCCGGCGGTCGAAAAAGGCGTCGTGGAATCGGCGCAGCGCGGCTTCCTGGCCGGCTATCCGGTGGTGGATTTCCGCGTCATTTTGCAGGACGGCAAGTATCACGACGTGGACAGCTCGGAACTGGCCTTCAAGATCGCCGGCTCGCTGGCCTTCAAGAACGGCATGCGGGAAGCCAAGCCCATACTGCTGGAGCCCGTCATGAACGTGGAGGTCTATGCTCCCGAACAGTACTCCGGCGACCTGATGGGCGACTTGAACGCGCGCCGCGGACGTATCCAGGGAATGGACAACCGGGGCGGCGCCACGGTGATCAAGGCCCAGGTTCCGATGGCGGAAATGCTCACCTACGCCACCGACCTGACCTCCATGACCCAGGGCCGGGCCAGCTATTCCATGGAGTTCTCCCACTACGACACCGTTCCGCAGCAGATCGCCGAGAAGGTGATCGCCGCCGCCAAAGCCGAGCGCGGCGAGGCGGTTGAAGAAGCCGAGACCTGAGACTCGGGACTGAGGGCTGGCGGCTCAAGGCCGTAGGCTGTGGGCTGTAGGCTGTGGGCTCGGGGTGGTGGCCTCCAGTACGGCAAGTTATTGATATGTAAAGGCTTGAGGCTTTCTGTGGCCTGGAGCCTGCGGCCTGTAGTACCATTCTTGCTTGCCGAAGCATCTAACGGCGGCGGGCCCTTTACGTCTAATGGTCTGGGGCGCGTCTTTGGTGCTATGAGAATTACCCCCAGGTTTGTCCTGGCGCTGATTCCCTTGTTGCTGCTGGCGGCAGCCGGCTGCCAGACGGCGAGCAAGAAGAAGAAGCCGGTCGCCGCAGCTCCGGTTCAGGTTGTGCCTCCGCCAGCTCCGGCGCCGCCGCCCGAGCCGGTGGTCCAGCAGCCGCCCGCGCCCCCTCCCCCTCCACCCCCGGCGCCGCAGCCCGATCCGGCCGAAAAGATCGTCGCCCAGTCGGAAGCCGCGTATCAGGCGGGTGCGGAAGCTTATCGCTCCGGCCACCTGGAGCGGGCCAAGAGGGAGTTCGACCGCGCGGTCGATCTGTTGCTGATGGCCCTCGACAACGTTCGCTCCGACCAGCGGCTGGAGGCGCAACTGGAAAAGCTGGTAGACCAGATCCACGGCTTGGAGGTGGTGGCGCTGAAGGAGGGAGATGGCTTCACTGAGCGCCGGACGGTTCCCGCCCCGGTCGATGAAATCGCCGAGCTGACTTTTCCCTCCGATCCCAAGCTGAAGGAGAAGGTGGAGCGCGAGGTCAAGGATGTCGTTTCCGACTTGCCGCTGGTGGTGAACGATTATGTGCTGGGCTACGTCAACTACTTCACCAGCCGCGGCAAGGGCACGATGGAAAACGGGCTGCGCCGCGCCGGCCGTTATCGCGACCTGATCTTCCGGGTCTTCAAGGAAGAGGGAGTGCCCCAGGACCTCATCCACCTGGCCCAGGCCGAATCGGCGTTCCAGCCCGCGGCGCTGTCGCGGGCCGGCGCTCGCGGCATGTGGCAGTTCATGGCCAGCCGGGGCCGGGAATACGACCTGAACGTGAGTTGGTGGGCCGATGACCGCCAGGACCCGGAGAAAGCCACCCGGGCCGCCGCCCGCCACCTGAAAGACCTCTACGCCATGTTTGGCGACTGGTACCTGGCGATGGCCGCCTACAATTCCGGCCCCGCCACCGTCGAGCGGGCCATCGAGCGCACCGGCTACGCCGATTTCTGGGAACTCTACCAGCGCAACGTCCTGCCGCGCGAGACGCGCAATTACGTTCCCATCATCCTGGCCGCCACCATCGTGGCCAAGAATCCCGAGAAGTACGGCTTCGACCGGGTGCTGCCGGACCCGCCAATCCTGGTGGAGACCGTGCGCGTTTCCGTCCCCACCGACCTTCGGCTGGTCGCCGAGACCATCGACTGCAGCCTGGACCTCATCCAGGGGCTGAACCCCAGCCTGCTCCGGATCATGACCCCCAGGGGCGATTTCGACCTGAAGCTGCCGCTGGGAACGAAGGACAGGTTCCTGGAGGGCGTGGCCCGGATTCCCGAGGACAAGCGCGTTTTCTGGCGCTGGCACCGCGTGGCGGCCGGGGAAAGCCTGCAGGAGATCGCGCGCAAGTACAAGACCACGGCGGCGGCTATCAGTGAAGTCAATACTCTTCCGGGCCCTGAACTGCAGGCGGGAGCCAAGCTGGTGATCCCGGTGACGACGGCGCGCGATGGGGGCGCGAGTCGCGTTGTCCGCCTGCGCTACCGCGTGCGTCGGGGCGATACCGTCGAGCGCGTGGCGAATCGCTTCGGCGTCCTGCCTGCGGACGTGCGTAAATGGAACCGCATCTCGGGCGATCAACTGGCGCCGGGCCGGATCCTGGTGATCCAGGCTGCCCAGAGCCAGCCGGCAGGCACGCCCACGATCGGCAAGCAGGCCGCCCGGAAACCCGCAGCGAAGAAACAGTCAGCCTCCAAGTCCGTTAAAACCAAGAAGTTACCAGCCTCATCTCCATCTGGAAAAACGGCTCCGGCTGGCCAGACCTCGGCGGCCAAAACCACCAACTCAGTGACCCGAACCTCGACAGGCGGTAAGCAGTAGGCAGTAAGCGGTAGCCAGTCAGCCGTCAGCCGCCAGGCGCCAGCCGCCCGCTTCAGCTTTTTCTTGACAGTCTGCCGCTCGTCGGGTTACTTTCGCGCAGGGTATCCGAAAAAACGTTTGCAGAAATATCTGTTTAACCGGGGGACCGGAGCAAGAGTTCATTCCAGCGGAGCACCGATGTTGATCGATTACAGTCGACACGAAGACGAGAACCTCGAAGAATCGGGAGAGGGCTCCGAGATCGACGAAGAAGCTGAGGAGGATGATATGGATCAAGAGCCAATCGGCGGTGGACCCGGCGGTCCGACGGAACCCCTTGCGGCCGAACTCCCGGTAAGCGCACCGGT
Source organism: Acidobacteriota bacterium (assembly GCA_026394175.1). Lineage (GTDB taxonomy): Bacteria > Acidobacteriota > Terriglobia > JAJPHL01 > JAPKYU01 > JAPKYU01. The sequence continues at coordinate 6,197 of JAPKYU010000131.1, forward strand.
GCAGCCGGCGCCTGCCGTGGTGGAACCGGCGCTGCCGGCCCCGCCCAAGAAGGCGCCCGCCAAGAAGGTTGCCAAGAAGAAAGCGCCGGCCAAGAAAGCGCCGGCCACGAAAGCACCCGCGAAGAAGGCGGCCAAGAAGGCGGCCAGAAAGGTCGCCAAGAAGGCCCCCGCCAAGAAGGCCCCCGCCAAGAAGGCGGCCAAGAAGGCCAAGAAGGCGGCCAAGAAAGCCAAGAAGGGCAAGAAGCGCTGATTCCGAGCGGCGGCCCTCCGCCCGCGAACGTCCGCCGATGGCTGGACATGGCGAGTTGAAGGCCGCCGCTGCCGGGGAATACCAGCGGCCCGGCGCCTGGGTTGCCGCTTGAGTTAGCAGAGAACTCGAAGCGGGGAGGGGTGTCACTTTCCGGGCGTGTGTTCCACTGCCGCCCGGCACCGGTCGTACAGCTCCAGCAGCGATTGCACCACGTCGTCGGGCTTCTCCGCGCGCGCCTGGAAACCGGCGGAGGCCGGCGGTTTGCCATACCCGCTGGTCAAAGCGACGAACTTCATCAGGTCCAGGGCAATGTCTTCCACGCGGCGCGTGCCCGAGCCAACAGCGATCAATTCCTCCGGCATTCTCTTCTCCTTGGGCTGTGGGCCGTAGGCTGTGGGCCGAGCCCGGAAACCGTGGGCCGTGAACATCGAGCTGCAGCCCCCAGCCGAAGCCCACGGCCTACAGCCTACGGCCTGCACTCTACTATACTGTTTCTATGGATGACTGGGACAGCGTCGAGCTGGCCGATCCGCCGCTGGACTACAACTGGGTGACGGACCGGCTGGCGGTGGGCGCCGGGATCTGGATCCGCCGGAACATGGAGCTGCTGGCCCGCGACGGCATTACCCACGTGATTGACATGCAGGCGGAGTTCGACGACTCCTCGATCGCCGACGGCACCGGCGTCCGCGTGCTCTGGAACCCCTGTGACGACGACTTCGAGGATAAGCCGCCACACCTGCTGCGGCGCGGCGTGGAATTTGCCGAGGCGGCCCTCTGCGATCCGCGCGCCCGGGTCTATTTCCATTGCTCGGCCGGCGTGCACCGCGGCCCCATGATGCTGCTGGCCTGCCTTGCGGCCAGCGGCATGGACCTGATGCAGGCCATGGAGCTGATCCGCCTGTCCCGTCCCGAAGCCGACTTTCCTGATGTCTATCGGCGAAGCGTCGTCCGCTTCCTGGAAACGCTGAAGCCCGAGGGGCTGTAGGCTGTAGGCTGTAGGCTGTAGGCTGTGGGCTGTGGGCTGTGGGCTGTGGGCTGTGGGCTGTGGGCTGTGGGCTGTGGGCTGTAGGCTGTGGGCTGTAGGCTGTGTAATCTGCGCAATCTGCGGCTGCGGCTGGTTCTTCCCGATAACGGAATCCTTCCCGGAAAAGCACGCTTAAGTTAACATCTGCGGACATGCCGCAGGCGGTTTACCACGCGCAACGGATGCGCGGCGGGGCGCAGTCCCACCTGATGTTCTGCGATGACGGCTGCTTCTACGTCGTCAAATTCCAGAACAATCCGCAACACGTTCGCGTGCTGGCCAATGAAATGCTCGCAAATTCGCTGGCTGAGTACATCGGGCTGCCGGTGCCAAGATTCGCCCCGGTGGAGGTGCGGGGGGAACTGATCGAGGTCACGCCGGAACTGCATTTCGAGCGGGTGCGCGGGCGGGTGGCGTGTGCGCCGGGCCGTCATTTCGGCTCGCGGCTGCCGGTGGATGCCACGCGGGAACCCATCTACGACTTCGTCCCGGACCAGACCCTGGCGCTGCTGGCGAACCGCGAGGCCTTCATAGGCATGCTGCTGTTCGACCAGTGGACCTGCAACGCCGACGCGCGGCAGGCCGTGTTTCTCCGCTCCGCGGCCGACAGCTCGCGCTACCAGGCGCTGATGATCGACCAGGGCTTCTGTTTCAACGACGGCGAGTGGTCGTTCCCCGACTCGCCCTTGCGCGGGTTGTACCCGCGGCTGGTCGTCTACCAGGGCGTCACCGGCTGGGACAGCTTCGAGCCCTGGATGAGCCGCCTGCGGGAGATGGAGTGGAGCCAGGCCCGCCGCTTCGCCGCGGGAATCCCGCTGGCCTGGTATGAGGCCAACGACGAAGCGCTGGAGCGCTTGATGGACACGCTCGATCGCCGCCGCGCCCGGCTCCCGGAGCTGATTGAGGCCGTGCGCCGCTGCTCGAAGAATCCGTTCCCCAACTGGAGACCGGAGGCTGTAGGCTGTAGGCTGTAGGCTGTAGGCTGTGGGCTCTCACCGCGTGCCCCTACAGCCCACAGCCTACAGCCCACGGCCGAAGTTAAAAGCTATGTTTCAATTTCGACTGTTGCGATATGTGCCGGACCCCGTGAAAGGCGAGTTCGTGAATATCGGGGTGGCGTTGCTGGACGATTTCGGCCGCTGCCGGCAGGCCCGGATGGCGGTGGAGGGG
>JAPKYU010000397.1 GCA_026394175.1 Acidobacteriota bacterium
AGTCTGTACCGCATCACTGAAAAGGGGCGCACGGTAATGACGCGGGCGCTGGAGTTGCGCGAATATAGCGGCGTCAAGCTGGCGGCATGAAAAAATGTTGCCAAGCCGGCAAGATTTCACAGATTAGTACACAAAGGACACGAAGAACACAAAGAAGGTCGCGCTTTGTGTCTGTTGGAGCTTTGAGGTGGCGGTTTGCCCCACCTAAATCTTCATCACGGCGCGCATGTACTTGCGGCTGTTCTCGACAAGCTGGCGGCTCGACACGTCGGCGCGCTTGTTGATTTCCAGGATGACCCATCCCGACCAGCGCGTTTCGCGAAGTGCGCCGGCAATCCCGCGGAAATCAAGCTCGCCGGTTCCCATATCCACTTCCTTGTTGTCGCGCACGTCCCGGACATGAACGCCGGCGATTCGGCGGTAGCGCTTGCGAATGAAAGCCGGGACGCTCAGCCCAGCGCGGTGCACATAGGCGGCGTCCATTAGCATGGACACCTTCTTGGGATCCGTTCCCTCCATAACCGCATTCACTTCCTCTCCATCATTGGCGACTTCTTTCGCGTGATTGTGCGTACACAGACGGACCCCCATGGCGTTGCACACGCTGCCGACACGGTTCAATTCTTCGCAGCGCAGTTTGAGCGCCGCGCTGTCCATCCGGCCGTCCGGGCCCCGCGGTACACCGGGGGCGCTGAAGATAAGGAGTTCGGCTCCCAATGCTTTGCTGGCTGTCGCCAAGCGCTCGACCTGCGCGCGTTCTTTCTCGATCAGCCCCGGATCGGCAAAACTGGCGCCGGCATGAAGGCCGATCAGTTTGAGTTTGCGCTTCTCGAATTCGGCGCGCATGGGAGCCGGGTCCTGGAAACTCGATTCGAGGCTGGCGAAATTGGTCTCGAAGCCCTCGTAGCCCAAGGCCGCCAAATCGTCGAGCGCGGCCAATAACTTATCGCCCTGGGGGAGGGGCGAGCCGTAGGCTCGGGTCTGGCAACCGACCCTGATCCTCGGCGCCGATTGCCCGCACGCGACCGCCGCGCCGCCAAGGATGAAGAGAAACTGCCTTCTCAAAATGTCCATGATAATCCTCCGGTCGATTACAGCGATTGGAACCTGCAACCTGGGGCTTGGAACCTCAGCGCCGGACGAGGCCGAGTCGTTCGAGGCAGGCAATCACCTGCCCGGTACAAACCTTGGCGCTCTCGTGCCCGGCGTCCACGACCAATTCGGGATTCAACGGCGGCTCGTACGGATCGTTGACACCGGTGAAATTCTTCAGTTGCCCCCTGAATGCCTTCTTATACAATCCTCTGGGGTCGCGCTGCGCGCATATCTCGACCGGCGTCTGCACCTGGACTTCGACGAAAGTGCCCACAGCGGAGCGCACCTGATCGCGTGCGGCACGGTAGGGAGAAATGGCGGCGACGATGGCGGCCACCCCGTGGCGGCTCAGGAGCCCGCAGACGAAGCCGATGCGGCGGATGTTCTCGTCGCGGTCTTCCTTGCTGTATCCGAGGCCGCGGCTGAGGTGCTGGCGGACCTCGTCGCCGTCAAGGATTTCACACCGGATCCCGCGGCGTCCGAGTTCCTCCGCGACCATGCGGGCCAGCGTGGATTTGCCCGCGCAGGGGAGTCCCGTAAACCAGAGCGTGAATCCTCTGTTGTCTGGATCCATAAGCCTCTGCGAGACAGCGCTGAACCCGGTGCAGGGAGTCGCCTGCCTCGCGCCAAACGCGACGTAGTTTAGCACAGCGCGAACTCTGGACCTCTGTTGGTTGCAGACGGCGACTGCGCACGGTCCGAGGAGTGACATGATAAACCGCAGGCTGTACTCTCTTCTGCTTACTCTGTCGGTGTTGTGCTTCTGCCTCGGCCCCCTGACGGCCGAGGCTGAAACCCCGTTCGTCCTTGCCGAAGGAGGCCAAACGCGATACCGAATCGTTACGGATCCGTCCCCCTCTGAAACTGTCCGATTTGCCGCAGAGGAACTGCAGAAGTACCTGAGCAAGTTCACCGGAGCGAACTTCGCGCTGGCCAAGGGAGAAACACGCGGGGATGTGATTTGGGTTGGCCTAGTGGACCCTGCCTCTGCGAGCAAGCAGGTGCTCGGCTTCGACGGGTACACCTACGAGACCAAACCCGGGGCCATCCGGCTGGCGGGCGTGAACGATCGGGCGGCCTTGTTCGCCGTCTACGCGTTCCTCGAAGAACTGGGCTGCCGCTGGTTCGCTCCCAACTTTGATTTCTACGGCTCCGGCGGCGGCGAAATTGTACCGCGCGCCGATACCCTGCGGGTACCGGTGCTCCACAAGACCGCCAAGCCAAGTATGACGTACAGGAAGAAGGACGTCGCCGAAGGGCGCTCGCACAACCTCGCCAACCTCCGGCAGATGATCGACTGGATGCCGAAAGTGGGCCTGAATGTGTTTGTCTGCCCGATCGACGAATTCGGGGCGGGCATCACGGTGTGGGACAACTGGCGGCTGGATCTCATTCCCGAATTGAAGAAACGCGGGCTGCTGGCCGAAATCGGCCAGCACGGTTACGAGAATTTCCTGCCACCCAGCACCTATTTTGCAGAGCATCCTGAGTGGTTCGGAATGCGGAACGGGCAACGGTCGCGCGCACAGAACGTCGTTTTTGAGACTTCCAACCGCGAGGCTTTGGCGCGGTTTCTGGCAAACGTCGAAAGTTACCTGCGCTCGCATCCGGAAATTAACATCTTCGATCTCTGGCCCCCGGACGGCGTGCGCTGGAGCGAGAGTCCCGAATCGCTGAAGCTCGGCACGCCCACCGAGAGGCATGCCCAGGTGGTGAACGCCGTCGCAAGGATGGTGAAAGAGAAATTCCCCCGTGTGAAAGTCGAGTTCCTCGCTTACCAGGACTACACGGTTCCCCCCGTGAGCATCCGCTTCGAAGACAACACCGTGATGGATTTCTGCCCGATTGCCCGCAGTTTTCAGACGCCAATCTGGGACGAGCAGAACAAGGCCAACCGGCCTTACCACGACGCGCTGAAGCAGTGGCTCAAAGGCGACGTTTTCGGGAACAACATTTCCATCTACACCTACTATCGCAAGTACGCCTGGCGCTCGCTTCCGGTCGTGATTCCCAGGCTCATTGCCGCCGAAACGAAGTACTTCAAGTCGCTGGGGGTCGACGGCATCGGCATGTATTCGGAACCCGCGGATTGGTTCACGTACGAGCTGAACCATTACGTGCTCGCGAAGGCCAGCATGGATTCCGAACTCGACGTTGACGGGCTGCTCAGAGATTACGCTCGGAAGCGCTTCGGACCGGCGTGGCAGCCGATCTATCGCTACTTCGAAGTCATCGAAGCCACCGTCTCCGGCGTCGCCAAGATACCCGGAACCGCCGTGGCGGGCGCTCCGGATTACCGAAAGGCGGAGGCCAGCCTCCGGGAGGCGCAAGACCTGTTGAAGGAAGCAGCGCAAGAGTCGGTCGGCTACGGCTTCATCCCCGAACTGATTGCCAGGCTGCAATTGTCGCTCCAGTATGCGCTGAACGATCTGCAGATTCGATTTCTGGCCTGGCAGATCGCCGAAGGCGGCCGGGGAGATCAGGGTACCGCGTTGGTCGCGTTGCTGAACGAGCGCAGGGACCTTTACTTGTCAAACCAGGGGAAGGGCATATTTCTGGTGGTCACCGGCTACACCAAATACGAAACCGGCGCCAAGTAAGCATCAGTGCGGCCGTCCGTGGCACGACCGTGGCGACGCTTCTTGTGCTCTTCAGACACTTGCGCATTAAAGGCGGCCGAACCACCCCGTGGGATGCTCAAGACGGACCGGCCAAGGTCCTCCGGTTGCAGGGAGTCGAGAGCCCCGAAGGCGCATCGCCAGCACTCTTCCCACCACCACATGATCTGATCGTGCGTCGTGCCTGGCTCGAGGATGAACTCCTGATGGCGATTGCGGTCCGGTTTCTCGCCATCCGTGGCAAGGAAGTTCACCCAACGCGAGCGCATGTTCCCGCACCGTCTAACATTCGTACCAAGTGGCCAATACAGCTTTGGTTCCGGTCCGCTGGTCCAGGTTCATCCGTGTTCATCCGTGGCGAGTTGTTGCCCCGATTGCACTTGCGATATCCTGTCGTCCTTGACAACCGCCATGACAGACACGCCTCCCTTTCCGCTGGCTTACTGTCCGGACGGTCACGCGCGCCTGGAACGGCTGCGCCTCTTGTTCGAGCGGCGCGCGTCCGACCGGATCTTCGGGTTCATGCACGCTCCCACTTTGGCGCTGAAGCGCTTTGGCCAGAAGTACCAGGCGGGCTACTGTGACCGTCCCGACCTGGGGGAGCGCGCCGCCTACTGGGATGAGCTTCTGAGCGAGCGCGCCGGTATTCTTGATGATTCCATTCCCGCCGCGTATCTGACTGAAATGGACCAGGGGTTGTACGGCGGTATGGTCGGTGGAACAGTCCAATTCATGGCCGACCCGGAGCGTGGCTGGATCAGCTCGATCGTCGCTCCGATTCTCAGCGACTGGTCGGGGTTTGAGCGCCTGCGCATCGATCCGGAGGGCGAATGGTTCCGCTTCTATCTCGAAGAACTGGAGTTGTTCCGGCGAGCCGGAGAAGGCAAGTTCGGGATCAGCCATTTCATTCTGATCGACGGGTTTAACTTTCTGTTTGAACTGTTTGGTGGGACGCGAAGCTACCTGGAGGCGGTGGAGAACCCCGAACTGGTCCGCGAAGCCATCGATTTCGCGCACCGCTTGAACCTGGTGGTGCACCAGGCGTTCTTCGATCGTGCCGGACTTCTCGAAGGCGGCACATGCAGCAATTTCGTCGGCTGGCTGCCCGGCAGGATCGTGTCGGAAAGCGTGGACCCGTTTCACATGACATCGGTTAAGTTCTTCGAGCAGTGGGGCCGCGGGCCGGCCGAACGAATGCTCACGACGTTCGATGGCGGCATCGTGCATCTCCACGCGAATGGCCGCCACCTCCTGGAAGCGGTTTCCACGCTCCGCGGTCTGGTGGCCGTCTCGGCATTGGACGACCGCGGCTACGCGAGCGCTTTCTCGCTGGGGAGAGAGTTGAAAAAGCGCCTCGGCGACGTCCCCCTGATGGTGTTCGCCGAATATCCGGATTTTTTGGCCGCCCTCGATAGACACACACTCCCCGGAGGCGTGCTGTACCGCGTCCGCAATGTCCCCGGCATCGATGAGGCAAACCGCTGCATGGAGCGGGTGCGGGAATACCGGGCGTGAGATCTCATCGTGCCGGTGTGGTCCCCAGGAATTCGCTGTGCGGTTCATGCTGCCGCCTTTTCCGACGAATTATCTGTGCCTCTCGCAAATCCCGAACAATCTGAAAACATGGGGCTTGCGCATTTCCCACAAGCTCCGCCTACCGACGTTCGGAGTGCTGTCCGTGCTGGTTGGCGCCCTCTCGTCTCTGTTCCGGGCACGCGCCGCTCTTCAGTTAGAAAACCTGGCCCTCCGCCATCAGATCGGGGTACTGCAGCACTCAGTCAAGAAGCGACCGAGGCTGACTGCGGCAGACCGTATTCTGTGGGCTTGGCTGTGCGGAGTCTGGAGCGACTGGCGACCTGCCCTCGTCATCGTCAAGCCCGAAACTGTCATTGCATGGCATCGGAAGGGCTTTCGCCTTTTCTGGACATGGAAGATCCGACACGGCCAGGTCGGACGACCAGCAGTTCCAAGAGAGGTCCGCGATCTGATCCGAAAAATCAGTCGCGAGAATCCGCTCTGGGGTGCCCCGCGCATTCACGGGGAGCTGCTCAAACTCGGCATCGACATCGGCGAGACCAGCGTCGGCAAGTACATGCTGCGCCACCGCAAGCCGCCTTCGCAGACCTGGCGGACGTTCTTGAACAATCACGTGAAGAGCCTGGTATCCGCCGATTTCTTCACCGTGCCGACCATCCGCTTTCAGATTCTCTACGTGTTCCTGGTGCTCGCTCACGATCGGCGCCGGATCCTCCACTTCAATGTCACGGCCCACCCGACAACGGAGTGGACAGCCCAGCAACTCCGCGACGCGTTCCCGTGGGACTCGGCACCACGCTATCTGCTGCGAGATCGCGACCGAATCTTTGGCGACGACTTAGCGAACCAGCGGGGCGGTGCGACCGTGCGGCCATAGACGGCCGGGGGCGCCTCGGGATCCGCCCGTCCCCTTCACGCCATTGGGTTTCCGGCAGTCCTTCGCCTCCAAGCTGCCCGAACCCAGCTGCGGCCGGCCCCGGATGGGATTTCCGATAGCCACACTTGCCTACCTAGATCTTCATCACGTCGCGCATGTATTTCCGGCTGCTCTCGACAAGCTGGCGGCTCGATATGTCGGCGCGCTTGTTGATTTCCAGGATGACCCATCCGGCCCAGCGTGTCTCGCGAAGCGCGTCGGCAATCCCGCGGAAATCAAGCTCGCCGGTTCCCATATCCACCTCTTTGCCTTCCCGCATGTCTCGGACATGGATGCCGGCGATCCGGCGATGGTGTTTGCGGATGAAAGCCGGAACGCTCAGCCCCGCGCCGTGCACGTAAGCCGCATCCATCAACATGGCTACGTCGTCGGGTTTCGTTCGCGCCATGACGGCATTCACTTCTTCCCCGTCATTGGCCACTTCCTTCGCGTGGTTGTGCGTACAGAGGCGGATGCCCAAGGCGCGGCAGGCGGCCCCGGCACGGTTCAGCTCTATGCAGCGGAGCTTCAAAGCCGCGCTGTCCAGGCGGCCGTCCGGATTTCGCGCCACACCCGCAGAGCTGAGGATAAGAAGCTCCGCTCCCAGCCCTTTGCTGGCCTTGGCCAGGCGATCGATCTGCGTCCGTTCTTTTTCCACGTTGTCGGGAGTGGTGAAGTTGGCGGACCCGTGCAGACCAATCAACTTGATCTGCCGCTTCTCGAATTCGGCACGCATGGAAGCCGGCTCCTCGAAACTGGATTGCAGGCTGGCATAGTTTGTCTCGAAGCCTTGGTAGCCCGTGGCCACCAGGTCATCGAGCACGGACAACAGTTTTTCCCGGTCCGCGATGGGCACGCCGTAAGCCCTGGTTTGGCAAGCCACCTTGATCCGCGGCGAAGCCGACTGGCCTGGTGCCAGCACCGCGCCCGCGAGAACAGCGATGAAATCTCTTCTTGCAATGCCCACGATAATCCTCCTTTTGTTCCCATTGCCGCTGTAGCGACGGCATCCTGCCTACTGTTCCGACCCAGCCCGGATGAGGCCCAATTCCTCCAGGCGGGCAATGACCTGCGCGGCGCAGGCTTCCGCCGTCTCATGTTCCGTATCCGCGACCACTTCAGGGTTGAGCGGCGGCTCGTAGGGATCATTCACGCCCGTGAAATTCTTCAATTCCCCCGCGAACGCTTTGCGGTACAGGCCTTTCACAAGAAATCCCGGTAAACCAGAGCGTGAATCCCTTGTGATCGCAACCCATGGTGTTGATTCGTGGTGAACCGTCTGTCAGCCTGGCTCGGTAGTTGCGACAGAGGCCATCGGCTTCCGCGCGTAGGCGTTGATGGTGTCGCCGAAATTCACCGGGATGTGGAGGCGGCCGAGGAAGGGCAGGCGGGCGGCCAGCCGGAACAAGCCGCTCAACCGTGATGGTTGCGCAGCCGCTTTCTCCAGCAGGTAGCGGGCGCTGACGATGCGCCTGTGCCGTCGCACCTCAACCACTTCCAGGCCCGCCTGCTCCAGCAGGGCGCCCAGGGTGTCCGGCGAGAAGTAATACAGGTGCATGCGCATGAACCAGGGCCAGCGGGGCCCTAGCAGGCGCGCGAACCCGCTTTCTACGTCCATGGTGGAAAGGGCCAGCAGGCCGCCGGGCTTCAGCAGGCGCTCAACGCGATCGACCTCCGCGCGAGGATCGCCGAAGTGCTCGATCACGTCCCACACCGTCACCGCGTCGAACGAAGCGGGGGGCAACGCGCTCTCGGCCAGCAGACCTTCCTGAACCGGGAAGCCGCGGCGACGGGCCACATCCGCGGCCCAGCGGCTCGGTTCCAGCCCGCTGACTTGCCATCCCCGCCGCCGCGCGCGATCCAAAAAAACGCCGGTGTAGCAGCCCACATCGAGCAAGCAGCCCCGGGAGTGCGGAGTGCGGACCGCGGAGTGCGGAGTGGCGGCCGCCGGACTTTGGACTTTGGAGTCGCCGCGGCGACGACCTTGGACTTCGGCTCGACCTTGGACCGCATCGATTTCGTCCAGCAAACGGTCGAAGGTGTGGACACGCCCCTGCTCCTCGCGCAGGTAAACCGGATCCTGGACGCGGCGGTAGCATTCTTCAATCTGCCGGATGGCGTCGGCCGGCGCCTGAAAAACCAGCGAGCAGGAAACACAGCGCAGGATGTTGGTGAAATCACCGTGATCGAAGCTGGTGCAGCGGAACAAATCGGGCCGGCTCGCTGCTCCGGCGCGCCCCCGGTAGAGAACGATGAATTGCCGGCCTCCGCACAGGTTGCAGACGGTATCGGCGGGCGGCGCGGGGGCCGTTTCGGCGCGCCAGCGCCGGAGATGAACATCGCGGTCCCACCACACCTTCCAGGTGACGCGCGAGTTGAGCACGAAATTCCAGGCGGCGGCCGCCCCGATGCCCGCCAGCACCGCCAGTTCCAGCGGTGCGCGCGCCAAGCGCATCAGCGTGCTGGCGAGCGTCAGATTGAAGAAGGCGCCGATCAGCACCACCAAGAGGAAGCGGACAAAGCGCCCCGCCGCCGCCGCCGTGCCCGGTGTCCGGCGGCGCGTCTCCGGGAAAGTGAAGCGGTCGTTGAGCAGGAAGTTGTTGATGATGGCCAGACCGATGGCGGCTGGGAGCGCCAGCGCCGGCGGCGCTCCGGCCACACGCGTCAGCAGCGCGAACACGCCCAGGTTGACCACCGCGCCCGAAGCCCCCACGGCCGCGTAGCGGAAGACCCGCCGGGCCTCTCCGGTGTCCAAGGCAATGGAGGCCAGGTGCAGCAGGTATTGCCAGCTCGTTCGCAGCCCCATCTTGCTGCCGCCCCGGAAGCGCTCCTGGAAGATGTACGGGACTTCCTCGCAGCGGTGGTAGTCGCCTTTGGCCAGCACTTCCAGAAGGATCTTGTAGCCCACCGGCCGCAGCGGCGAGTTCTCGACGACCGGCCGGCGGAGCAGGAAGAAGCCGGACATGGGGTCGCGCACGCGGCTCAGAGTGCCGGGCAGGATGAAGCCGGCCATCAGCGTGGCCGCCCAGGAGATCAGCCGGCGGAACAGGCTCCACTTGCTGACCCCTCCTTCTTTGACGTGCCGGCTGGCGATGACGATGTCGGCGCCGGTCTCGCGCAGCCGCCGCAACAGCACCGGCAGCAGCTCGGGCGGGTGCTGCAGGTCGCCGTCGATCACCCCCAGGATCTCGCCCCGGGTGGCGAACCAGCCGGCCAGCACCGCCGTAGACAGGTCCCGCTGGTGCTTGCGCGTCAGCACGCGAAGCCACCCGTGGCGGGCGGCCAGGGAGCGGGCCACCTCCGAGGTGCCGTCCGGGCTGTCGTCGTCCACGACGATAACTTCAAACGGCTCGCCGCACGCCGTCAGCGCCGCTTCCACGCGCTCCAGCAGGGCCGGCAGGTTGTTCCGTTCGTTGTAAGTCGGAACCACCAGGGTGAGCATTGCCCTGAGTGTACCCCATTTGGGACGGCCTAGCCGCAGATTTCAGACTCGGGTTCGCCTTGCACTTTGTGACTTGAAAACATATGCTCAAGGGGCTGCAATCGTTCACAAGGGAGGTACTTATGGGTGAGGACGTAAACCGCAGAAAGTTCGTCAAGACGGCGTCCGGCGTGAGCGCCGCGCTGGGCGCATTGACAAAGATGGTTCGGCCGGCGCAGGCCCGCGTGCTCGGCGCCAACGACCGCATCAACCTGGGCATCGTCGGCATGGGCGGCAGAGGCAATTTCCTGGCGCGCCAGTTCGCCGACCTGGCCGAGAAGCAGAACCTGCAGATCGCGACCGTCGCCGAGGTCTACGAGAAGCGCAAGCGCCAAGCGGCCGAGCGCTGGAAGGCCAAGGGAACGCTGGATTACCGGGAGATCATCAACGACAAGTCCATCGACGCGGTGGTGATCGCCACTCCCGACCACTGGCACGCGCCGGTCGCCCTCCAGGCCATGAACGCCGGCAAGGACGTCTACCTGGAAAAGCCCATGACCCGCACGGTCGACGAGGCCAAGGAAGTTTACGAGAACTCGGTGAAGACC
>JAPKYU010000167.1 GCA_026394175.1 Acidobacteriota bacterium
GGTTTGCGGATGGCCAGGCCCAGCTCGCGCAATTGCGCCTCGCTGACCGGCGTGGGCGCATCGACCATCAAATCGACGGCCCGCGCGGTCTTGGGGAACGGAATCACTTCGCGCAGCGATCTTTCCCCGGCCAAAATCATCACCAGGCGGTCCAGGCCCAGCGCGATGCCGCCGTGCGGGGGCGTGCCGTACTCCAGCGCTTCCAGAAAGAATCCGAAGCGGGCCCGCGCCTCCTCCTCGCCGAACCCCAGGGCGCGGAAGATCTTCGACTGCACGTCGCGCCGGTGAATACGGATGGAGCCGGAGCCCAGCTCGGTCCCGTTCAGGACCACGTCGTAGGCCAGTGCGCGGACCGCGCCCGGATCGCTCTCCAGGCGGTCCATGTCCTGCTCGTGCGGCGAGGTAAACGGGTGATGCGCGGCCATCCAGCGCCCCTCGTCTTTGTTCCACTCGAACATAGGGAAATCGGTGACCCACAGGAACCGGAAGTCGCGCGGGTTCAGAAGCTGGTGGAGGTCGTTGTACTTCTGGCCGAGGTGCAGCCGGAGCGCTCCGGCAGCGTTGAAGATGTGGGCGTCGTGGGGAGTGACCGCCGGCCCCACCGGCGGAATCTCCTCGCGGTGTGGCTCCGGCCCCAATGCGGCGGCCACCAGCGGGATTAGGTCGCCGGCCTGGGCGCCCACCGCCTCGGCCACGCGGCGCGCTGCCTCCGGCAGGTTCTTCGCCAGCGCGCCTTCCAGCCCGCTCTCGGTCAGCCGCAGGTCGGCGAAGCCGCGCGCGTCCCGGTCGGCGATGAACTGGGCCAGGTCGTCGCGCTCCTTGCGGGAAAGCCCGGCGCAGCGGGGCGCGCGGAAGGCCACCAGGGGCAGCTTGGGATCGAACTTCAGGCGCGCCAATTCCTCGGCCGAGAACAGTTCATTGACGCGGACCAGCGGCGGCAGCCGCAAGTCGGGCTTGTCGCTGCCGTAGAGGCGAATGGCCTCGTCGTACTTCAAGCGCGGAAACGGCGGTTTCACCTCGACGCCGGCCAGCGCCGCCAGCCGGATCAGCAGCGGCTCGACCACCTCAAACACGCGCTCCTGCTGCGGGAACGACATCTCCAAATCGAGCTGGGTGAATTCGGCCTGGCGGTCGGCGCGGAAGTCCTCGTCGCGGAAGCAGCGCACGATCTGGAAATAGCGGTCGAAGCCCGCGATCATCAGGATCTGCTTGAACAATTGCGGCGACTGCGGCAGCGCGTAGAAGCAGCCGGGCTGCACCCGGCTGGGCACCAGGTAGTCGCGCGCCCCTTCCGGCGTGGACCGGGTCATGAAGGGCGTTTCGATCTCGAAGAAGCCCTGCTCAATCATGTAGCGGCGAATCTCGGCGGCGATGCGGTGGCGCAGATCGATGTTGGCCTGCATGCGCGGGCTGCGCAAATCGAGGAAGCGATAGCGCAGGCGCGTCTCTTCGGTGACCGCGGCGGTGTCATCGATGGAGAACGGCGGCGTGCGCGCGTCGTTCAGCACCAGGATCTCCTCGGCCGCCAGCTCCACTTCGCCGGTCTTCAGCTCGGGGTTGAAGGTCTTGGGGTCGCGGTGGACCACCTGCCCGCGCACCGCGATCACGTATTCGCGGCCCAATTCCGCGGCCCGCTGGTGCGCCGCCGGGAAGCGGTCGCGGTTGAAGACAACCTGGGAGATGCCGGTGCGGTCGCGCAGGTCGATGAAGATCAGGCTGCCCAGGTCGCGCGCCCGCGCCACCCAACCCATCAACACCGCCTCCTGCCCGGCGTGCGCCGGGCGCAGATCGCCGCAACAGTGGGTGCGGCGCAGGTTGCCAAGAAAATCAAGCTTCATCGCAGTGTGGAGTATTTAACACAAAGGCACAAAGACACGAAGACACAAAGGAAGATTTCATGGAATTCCTTCTTCGTGCCTTTGTGCCTTGGTGTCTTTGTGATTCTCAAAGAATTCCAATAGTTCTTGTCTGCTCAACTGGCGCGCCTCGCGCTGTTCCAGGTCCTTGAGCTGATAACGGCCCTCGCGGAGTTCATTTTCGCCGATGATCAGCGCGTAGCGGGCGTTCAGTTTGCCCGCCTGTTCCAGGGCGCGGCCGATTTTGCGGGCTTCCGGCGGCAGTTCGACGACCAGGCCGGCGGCGCGCAACAGGCGCGCCATCTCATCGGCCTGCCGGAAGGCGGGGTCGGCGGCGGGCGCCTCGCCGGCCGGCAGCCACACCATATACACATCGGGCCGGACGGCGGGCGGAGTCACTCCCGATTCCTCGAGCGACAGCACGAAGCGGTCCGCGCCGATCGAAAAACCGATGCCGGGCGCTTTCGGCCCGCCCAGCGCCTCCGACAGCCCATCGTAGCGGCCGCCGCCCAGCACCGCGTTCTGGGCCCCCAGCCCGTGGTGCACGAACTCGAACGTGGTGCGCGTGTAGTAATCGAGGCCGCGCACCATGCGCGGGACCACCGTGTAAGCCATGCCGCGCTGCCGCAACACCGCCTGCAGCGTCTCGAAATGTTCCCGGCAGGCGGCGCACAGACAATCGGTGACCCGCGGCAGGCGCTCGATGATGGGCTGGTCGGCCGGTATCTTGCAATCCAGCACGCGCAACGGATTGGTGGCGGCGCGGCGCCGGCAGTCGCCGCACAACTGCTCGCCGACCTTCCCCAGTTCCGCGCGCAGGCGCTCGAGATACGCGGGCCGGCAGGCCGGATCGCCGATCGAGTTCAGCCGCAGCTCGTACTGCTTCAGGCCCGCGCCCTCCAGGATGTCGGCCAGCATCTGGAGCATCTCCGCGTCCACCAGCGGGCTTTCCGACCCGATGGCTTCGGCCCCGATCTGGTAAAACTGCCGATACCGCCCCTTCTGCGGCCGCTCACGGCGAAACATCGGCCCCATGTAATACAGCCTGGTCAGGCCGGGCCGCTCCCAGAGCCGGTGCTGGATGTAGGCGCGAACCACCGAAGCGGTGGCTTCGGGCCGCAACGTCAGGGAGCCGCCGTCGCGGTCCTCGAAGGTGTACATCTCCTTGCTGACGATGTCGGTCTCTTCGCCCACGCCGCGCGCGAAAAGCTGCGTCTCCTCAAAAACCGGGGTTCGAATCTCGCCGTAGTTATAAGTGCGGAACACGGCGCGGGCCACGGCCTCCACCCGGTTCCACAGTTCGGTGTCGGGCGGCAGCAGGTCGCGCGTTCCTTTGATGGCTCTAATCATCACGTTCTGTACCGCCCCAGCGTCTCGCCCAATGTCACATAGCCGGGTCCCACAAGCTGCGGGTAGACAACCAAAATTAACACAGCGGTAGGGCCTTCACAACCAAGCAGCGCAGCCGGTTTGCTGGTGACAGGCAGCGCCGCGCCACCCGCACTTCATCCGGAACCGGCTTGACATTCGCCTTTCATTCGCCTACAGTTCAGGCATGGCGCTAACCAGGCGGCAGTGGGATGTACTGGACTTCGTCGCCGGATTCATTCGCAAGCAAGGCTACAGCCCCAGCTATGAAGAAATCTGCTTGGGCGTGCACGTCTCGTCGCTGGCCACCGTACACAAGCACGTCTCCACGCTGCACGAAAAAGGGTTCCTGGTGCGGGGGGCGCACCAGAGCCGCTCCATCGAGTTGGGCCCGCGCTATTTCGCGGAAGCGCGCAAGCGGGCGCGCGAGCAGCGCGCCCCGGCGCCCTGGGGCGGGGCCTTGCCACTGCTGGGGCGGATTGCCGCCGGCCGCCCGCTGGAGGCCGTCGAAAACCCGGAGAGCATTTCGTTGGCCGATTTCAGCGGCAGCAAGGACGTCTTCGTCCTCCAGGTGAAGGGCGATTCGATGATCGAGGAGCACATCCTCGACGGCGACTACATCCTGGTGGAGCGCGTCAGCGTGGCGCGCAACGGCGACATTGTGGTGGCGCTGGTGAACGGTTCGGAAGCCACGCTGAAGCGGTTTTACCAGGAGGCTGACGGCCGGGTGCGCCTGCAGCCTGCCAACCCCGCCATGTCCGCGATGGTGCTGCCGGCCGAGGCGGTGCAGGTCCAGGGCCGCCTGATTGGCGTGCTCCGCCGCTATTGAATCCAGTAGGCAGTAAGCAGTAGGCAGTTTTCACTCAGCGCTCAGCACATGTTATTCTACAATCCAGATCCTTGGACCCTGGACCTGTGAATCGACCGCAGGAGAGAACGCTTGAGAGCTGTGCTGCTGTTTGAGACTCGCTCATACGCCGTGGCCCGCCGCGTGGCGCTGGCGCTGGGCTACAGCATCCTGATGGGCCTGCTGGCGCGGGTTTCCCTTCCGCTGCCGTTTACGCCTGTCCCGCTGACCGGGCAAACCTTGGGTGTGCTGCTGGCCGGGGTGCTGCTGGGCGGCCCGCTGGCTGCCTCCGCCATGCTTCTTTACCTGGCGGAAGGAGCGATGGGCCTTCCCGTGTTTTCGCCCACCGGGCCCGGTGGCCTGGCGCAACTCGTGGGACCCACCGGCGGATTTCTGCTCAGCTACCCGCTGGCGGCGTTTGTGGTTGGTTCCTTGTGCCGGCGGGGAAGCAGGCTGCTTGGCGTGCTGGCCGGCGAAGCGCTCATTTTCACCTTCGGCGCCGCCTGGCTCTGGATGCTGCTCCACCTTCCGGCGGCACACCTCTTCCAAGCCGCCGTCCTCCCCTTCCTTCCCGGTGAGGTCCTGAAAGTCGCGCTGGTGTTGGTGATCGCCCGCCGCTGGCTGCCAGCCGCAAGCCGACAGCCGTAAGCCGCTAGCCGTTACTGGCCGAGGCCGATGCGGCAGAGGTGGCGCTCCAGGGAGCGGCGCTCCTTGTCGAGATAGGCGCGGGTGCGGCGGGTCAGTTCGTCGAAATCGACGGCGTGGGCGTCGAACTCGGGCCCATCCACGCAAGCGAACCTCACCTTGCCGTCAACCGTGACGCGGCAGCCGCCGCACATCCCCGTTCCGTCGACCATGATGGGGTTGAGGCTGGCCACGCAGTGCACGCCCCACTGCCGGGTCTCCTCGGCGGCCGCCCGCATCATGGGAATCGGCCCAATCAGGTGGCAGGCGGCCGGCAATTCGCTCTGCCGCTCTTTCCACGACCTCATCAACTGAACGACGTTGCCGTGAAAGTGACCGGAGCCGTCGTCGGTGGCCCAGTGCAGCTCGTCCACCGCCGCCTGAAGCTCGTCGTGGAGGATGATGTGGGAAACCGAGCGGGCGCCGCACAGCGCGGTCACGTAGTTGCCCGCCTCGCGGAAGCCGCGCGCCACCGGCAGCAACTCGGCAACGCCCACGCCGCCGCCGGCGCACAGCACGCGCCCCACCTTCTCGATGTTGGCCGGCAGGCCCAGCGGCCCCAGCAGGTCGGCCACCGCCTGCCCTTCCTCCAGTTCGGTTGTGGCGCGGCTGGTCTTCCCGATGGCCTGCACCACCAGGATGACGGTGCCGCGGCCGGCATCGCCGCCCACGATGGTCAGCGGAATCCGCTCGCTGTCCGGCGTGGGGCGGACGATGATGAACTGCCCCGGCTTCCAGCGCCGGGAAACTTCCGGCGCGTAAACTTCCATCCAGGCGATCTCGGGGGTGAGCATGCGCTTGGCCAGGATGGCGAAGCGGGGCGGCGGCGCAGGCGTCCCTGCCTGTGCGGCGGCCGCGGCGGCGCCAGTGCCATCTCCGCCGGCGCCGGCCACAACGCCTACGTCGTCCAGCTTGTACTGCTGCCGCAGGGCCTTGTCGATGGCCTCGGCGGCGGCGCGCCCGTCGCACATGGCCAGGATCACGGTGGAGCCGCCGCGCACCACGTCGCCGCCGGCATAGACGCCGTCCATGCTGGTCTTGCCCGCCTCGTCGATAACGATCTTGCCGCGCTTGGTAATGAGCTGCGGCGTGGCCTTCTGCACGGTGGGATTGGGGCTCTGCCCGATGGCCATTACCACGGTATCGACCGGGAAGCGGTATTCGGAACCGGGCATGGGAATGGGGGAGGGCCGCCCGGATTCGTCGGGCTCGCCCAACTGCATCCGGATGCATTCCATCTCCTTGAGCAGGCCCTTGTCGTCGCCGATCAACCGCACCGGCGCGGCCAGGAACTCGAACTGGACGCCCTCTTGCTCGGCGTGGTCGATCTCCTCGATGCGGGCGCGCAGCTCGGCGCGGCCGCGGCGAAACTGGATGGTCACCTCGCTGCCCAGCCGCTTGGCCCAGCGCGCCGCGTCCATGGCCGAGTTGCCGCCGCCCACCACCACGGTGCGCTTGCCCACATAGACCGGCGTGTCGGCTTCGTCCTTGTAGGCCTCCATCAGGTTGATGCGGGTCAGGAACTCGTTGGCCGTGTACACGCCGATCAAGTTTTCCCCGGGAATGCCCATCAGGTGCGGCAGACCGGCGCCGGTGCCCAGGAACACCGCGGCATATCCTTGTGCGAACAATTCATCGAGCGACGCTGTCTTGCCGACGATGAAGTCGGTGTGGAACTCGACGCCCATGTTGCGGAGCCGCTCGATCTCCTCGCGCAGGATGTCGCGGGGGAGGCGGAAGTTGGGGATGCCGTAAGCCAGCACGCCGCCCAACTTGTGCAGGGCCTCGAAGATGGTCACGCGGTAGCCCTTGCGGATCAGGTCGAAGGCCGCGATCAGCGATGCCGGCCCGCTGCCCACCAGCGCCACCTTCAGCCCGTTGGGTTTGAACTCGAAGGGGACCTCGGGCGCGCCCGACTGCCGGTGCATGTCGGCCACGAAGCGCTCCAGCGAACCGATGGCCACCGGCATCAGCTTCTTGCCCAGCAGGCACACTTTCTCGCAATACAGCTCGTGCTGGCAGACGCGCCCGCAGATGCCGGGAAAGGGATTGGTTTCGGAAATCTTGGCGAACGCGCCCTCGTAATCCTGGTAGGCCAGCCGGTCGATGAACGCTTTGATGTCGATGCGCAGCGGGCAGGCCGCGATGCAGACCGGGTCCTTGCAATTCAGGCAGCGGAGCGCTTCCACCATCACGTGGCTGGCGTTGAACCCGAGTGCCACCTCCTCACAACTCTTGACCCGTTCCTGCGGCGCAAGAGCCGGCAGTTCCTGCCGGGGCGCCTTCGGGGTGCGTTTCAGCGGTTTTTCGCCCACTTGCGTGATATCCCCCAAAACAAGGTTGCGCAGGGAATTGAGCCGGCGCGGGTACGCGAAAGACCCATCAGTATAGAGGCAATTTCATCGCCAATGCGGGAAAAACGGAGTTCGCCACCGATGAACGCGTATGGATACGGATCAGCAGACCGTGGCCTGTGGGCACGGGTTCAACAGCCCAGAATGAAGGAACTCATAACCAGCCAGCACCCCGATAGACGTCTTTGCGGTGGGCTACCCTAACGACCTGAACCGCTCGGTCCTGCTCGGAGATGGCATAAACAACGCGGTAGTCACCGACGCGGATTCGATACCTTTTGTGCAGGCCGGACAGCTTCTGGCAGCCACCCGGGCGCGGATTCTCAGCGAGGGCGGAAACTCGCGCCACGATTCGCTGCCGGTCGCGCTTTTGCCCGATCTCTTCGATCCCCTTCGCGGCCGATTGCCTGATGAAGAGGCTATATCTTTCCACGGCGGCGCAGCGACTTCACAAAATCTTCAAAATCAAGGAACGGCTCATCCGCGGTATCGTCAAACGCCTTCAGATCTTCAGCATCCTCGGCCAAGGCTCGGCCAACGGCGTCGTTGACGATATCGGAAATGGAGCGATCATCAACGGCTGCCTTCATGCGCAGTGCCCGGTGGACGCGTGGCTGGAAATAGACAGTTGCCCGTTTCGCGACGGCCATGACGGCATTGTAGCGTTTTGACGTTTTAGCGTCAAGGTGAATCCCGCCGCGAACGCGCGGCTTCTGGCGGTCTACGAACATCGCCACGCCCACCACTTGGCGGAACTCAAAACCAATCTCCTCCATCGCCCGCCCCGCCTGCTGACGGAATCGCGCCGGTTTTTGTACCTGGACCGTTGCCCGCTTGGGTTTTGTCCCTCCAGTCGACAGCTTGCTGACACGGATTAGAAGGTCAGCCGCAGCCCGAACTGTATCTGCCGCGCCGCACGCGCCGCGCTGATGATGCCGAATCCCGGACCCTCGAAAATGTCCGCGGGCAGCGCGAAATTGGGGTGGTTCACGAGGTTGAACAGTTCTCCGCGGAACTGCAACTGCTTCCCCTCCACGACGTTGAAGTTGCGGATGAAAGAGCAGTTGAAGTTTGCCCGCCCGGGGGCGCGCACCAGGCCGATGCCCTGGTTGCCGAATTGATACGTCGCCGGCTGGAGAAAGGCGCCGGTGTCGAACCAGCGGTAAATAGTCCGCTGATCGGAAGGCAGATTCGGATCGCGGATTACGTCGGCGCGCTGCGCGCCGGCCGCATTGGCCTGCGTTGTGTTGGTCTGCGTGCGGACAGTGACCGGCGGCCCGCTTTGCCAGGTGACCACCGTTCCCAGTGACCAGTTGCCGACCAGGTGGCGCAACGGGTGCTGGGCCAAAAACGCGCGGCCCCTGCCGAACGGCAATTGGTACGTCGAACTCCAGGTGAAGCGGTGCCGGATGTCGTTTTCCGCGGGGCCATAATCCATGCGCCGGTTGTAGAAGTTGGAGTAGGCATTCCCCTCGTCACCCAGCACGCCACCGCCGGAGCCGCAGTTGTCCAGGAACTTCGCAAACGTGTAGGTGGCCAGGATGTTCATGCCCCGGGAAAAGCGCTTCTGGAGCTTGGCCACGCCGGCGTTGTAATTAGAAACGCCGAGCGTGGGATTGGCAATCGAGACGTCGCTGAATTGCGGGAAAGGCCGCATGGCACGGCCCACGCCCGGCCCCAGCAGTTGGGGCGGCACCTGGTTGAGCGAGAGGTCGGTGCTGGGCAGCTTGCGGGACAGGTTGGCGAGGTATCCCAGCTCCACCACCGTCTGCCCGCGCAACTCGCGCTGGATCTGCAGGTTGTACTGCATGGCGTAGCCGGCGCGGCGGGTGGTCTCGAAGAAGGTCACCGAGGTCGTTGTCGTCTGCGAGAGAGTCACGGCCCCGAACGAATCGTCCAGCGTGACCTTGTCGGTGGGTGTGGGTGGAACGCCGCCGGAGAGCGAGTAGGGCAGCGAGACTTCGTTGCCGGTGGTCACGATGCTGGTCGAATTCTCAAATCCCAGGGAGGCGGCCGTGGGCGACCCGCGGTCGAACGGGTGCGCATAGAAAACGCCGAACCCGCCCCGCACCACGGTCTTCTGCAATCCGAAGGGCCGCCAGGCGAAACCAAAGCGCGGCCCGAAGTTGTTCCAGTCCGTGTCCCAGGCTTGTTTGCGCCAGCCATTGACACCCGCGAACTTGACCACCCCCGGTGTTCCGGAAACCGGGTTGATCGCTTTCGTATCGAACATGTTGTATCGGTCGTTGGCGTCGGCCATGGGCGTGTCGGTTTCCCAGCGCAAACCGATATTGAGAGTCAATCCCCGGTGCACCGTCCAATCGTCCTGCCAGAA
Source organism: Acidobacteriota bacterium (assembly GCA_026394175.1). Taxonomy (GTDB): domain Bacteria; phylum Acidobacteriota; class Terriglobia; order JAJPHL01; family JAPKYU01; genus JAPKYU01. The sequence goes on from JAPKYU010000167.1 coordinate 9,445, forward strand.
GCCCGAGAGGTACCAACTGTGCCGATTCAGCATGGGCGTCCCGCGCTGGTTGTAAGTCGATAGGAGGCCAAGCAGCAGGCCGGCGGCGCCATCGCCGGTGTTGGAACTGCCCTGCAAGCCGGTCAAGGGCCGGTTGATTATGAACTGGCCGGAAATCAGCGTGCGATTGACCTCCACGTTGTGGGACAGTCGGATTTCGGCGCCGAACTTGACCGTATGCTTGGCCCGCACCCAGGAGGTGTTGTTCACGAACTGGTGCTGCGTGATCGGGAACTGCCGCCGGTCTTGCGTACTGGAGCCGAGCTGCGTGTATCCGGCCGGCTGGAAGCGGGGAAAGGCGTCGTCGGGCACTCCCTTGAGCCCCAGCTTGCTGGGCCAGTTCTCGCCCAGCCCCTTGGAATGCGCATGATTGATCCGGTTGCCGTAGTTGATCCGCAACTCGTTAATCACCGTCGGCGTGAGGATGCGGGTCCAAGACCCATACCAGAACTGCTGATGGCGTTTCTGGTCGTTGGAGGTGTCGGCCGACGGGTTGGCGTAGACGCTGTTCACGCCGGCGTCGTCGCTGTTGTAAAGATACCGCGCCGTAAACTTGTCCTTCTCGCGCAGGTTGTGGTCGATCTTGATCAGGTAATTGTCGCGCGTCAGCTTGGTGATATCGTTGCCGCGGAAGTTGTTGGCCCCGGTGGGGTCATCGGGCGCGCGGTTGGGCAAGGGATAAAAGGTAAGGAGCTTGGCCCCGATGAGGTCGAAGCGGTTGGTTGGAATGCGGTTGCCGGGGAACGGATCGCGCACGGTGCGGGTACCCTCGGTGCGGCCGGTCCCCGGATCATAGATCGGTATCAGCACGCCTCTGTTGGTAAAGGTCTGCGAGAAGTCGCCCGAGCGCTGCAGCGCTGTCGGCACCGTCAGGGTGCGGACCGATCCGTCCCTCCGCCGGGAGCCCTCGTAGGAGAAAAAGTAGAAGGTCTTGTCGCGCCGGATGGGGCCGCCCAGGGTGCCGCCAAACACGTTGTAGCGCAGCGCCGGCTTCTGCTTCTTTCCGTCGACGATGGGGGCGAAGAAGTTGGGGGCGTCGAAGGCCTGGTTGCGCAGGTATTCGGACACGCTGCCCTGAATGCGGTTGGTGCCCGACTTGGTGGTGGTAATGATCACGCCGCCGGCCGATCCCCCAAACTCCGCGGAAAAGGCGTTCATCAGCACCTTCACTTCCTGCAGCGTCTGGATGGGGGGATCGGTGTCCACCTGTCCGATTCCCAGGCGCATGTTCTGTGCCGTGCCGCCGTCGACCATGAATCCCTGGCTTTGTGTGCGGCCGCCGGCCAGGCTGAAGTTGGGCTTCGAGGCCGTGTCATAATCGACGAACACCGCCCCGCCGGTGATCTCGATCAGGTTCATCGCTCGCCGGTCGCCCAGCGGCATGTCCTCGATGGTCTTCGATTCGATGAGCTGGCTGGCCTCGGAATTGCGCGTTTCGAGCAGCGGCGCTTCGCTGGTGACCACGATTCTTTCGCTGACCGTGCCAACCTCCATGGTGATGTTCAGTTCCAGCGCCTGTCCCGTGGTCAGCGTGATTCCTTTGCGCTCATGAGGGCGGAAGCCGGCGTGCTGCGCCACCACTAGGTACGCGCCGATCGGCAGCGGGCGCAGCGAATAGAAGCCGGACTCGTTGGTGCGCGTCGAGGTCTTGACGCCGGTCCCCAGTTCCGTCGCCGCCACTTCGACGCCGGGAATGATGCCGCCCTGCGCGTCCGTGACAATGCCGCTGATCGAGGCCTGAGGGGACTGCGCCACCGCGCCGAGGGGAACTGTCAAAAGGAGAAATGCCAGAAAGAAGGACACAACAAGCCGCATAACCGACCTCCTCGACTGAAATCTCGGCCTTAATCTCTTGACCCGGCGCGAGTATACACCAGTTGCGAAGGTGATTGCCGAGGGCTAGGGCGGGCAGTCGCCACGGCGACCGAGCGGGTGCTTGTGCAGCGCCGCAGGACCATCAAGGGACGGCGCCGCCGCGCGGGCACCCGCTCCCTCCTCCGCTTTATCTGTGTTCATCCGTGTTCATCCGTGGTTCATAATGGGTTCCAAACGAGGTGAACGATGTCCAAAAGAAGCGCTGCCCTTTTTGTCAGCCTGCTGCTCGCGCCCTGGCTGGCGCTGGCCGCCGAAGAAGCGGTCAAGACACTCGAGATTGGGGCCCAAGCGCCGGATTTCCGGCTGGAGGGTGTCGATGGCCGCTGGTACTCCTTGAAGGATTTCGCCAAGGCCAAAATTCTCGTGGTCGTGTTCACCTGCAACCACTGCCCGACGGCGCAGGCTTACGAAGAGCGCCTGAAGCTGCTGGTCGACGACTACCAGGGCAAGGGCGTCGCTTTCGTGGCCATCTCCCCGAACGACGAGAATTCGGTCCGGCTCAATGAATTGGGGTACACGGACCTGAGTGATTCGTTCGCGGAGATGAAGATCAGGGCCGCCCACAAAGAGTTCGATTACCCCTACCTCTACGAGGGCGACAAGACGGGCGTGGCCCGCGCCTATGGGCCGGCCGCAACGCCGCAGGCATTTGCCTTTGACGCCGAGCGCAAGCTTCGCTACGTCGGCCGCATCGACGACAGCGAGCGCGAGCAGTACGTGAAGGTCAAGGACCTGCGGAAGGCGCTCGAGGCTTTGGTCGCCGGGGAGCCGGTCGCTGTCGAAAAGACCAAAGCGTTCGGATGCTCGATCAAGTGGGCCGGCAAAGCCGAGAGCGTGAAGCAGTACATGGCGAAGCTCGCGGCGGAGCCGGTCTCCGTGGAAATGGCGGATGCCGCCGCGCTCGCGGCCCTGCGCAAGAACGATTCCGACAAGCTCCGTCTGGTCAACTTCTGGGCCACCTGGTGCGGGCCATGCATCACCGAGTTCCCCGAGCTGGTGACCATCAACCGCATGTACCGCCAGCGCGCCTTCGAGATGGTTACGGTGGCGGCGCAGTTTCCCGACGAGAAGAAAGAAGTCCTGGGGTTTCTCACCAAGCAGCAGGCGTCGAGCCGCAACTTGATGTTCGCGGACACCGACAAGTACAAGCTGATGGAAGCGTTCGACAAAGACTGGAACGCGGCGCTGCCCTATACGGTGCTGATCGGCCCCGGCGGCCAGTACCTGTACAAGGTGCAGGGCTCGCTCGATCCGCTGGAACTTAAGCGCACCATCGTGAAAGCGCTGAAAGATGACCGCCCGAAGCGATGATATTTTTCTGCTGACAGACAGCGGAGCTGAACTTATGACTTGCAAACGCGCGTCGATCCTGTGTGCTTGCCTCTTGGCGTTGCCGGCCTGGGCGCAACAAGGCGCCGCGAAGCAGCCGAAGATCGTTGTGAAACCTGCGCGCGACAGCGAGCCCGGTCAAGGCGCGCAGCGCGGATCCAGGAGCGGATATCCATCTCCTTGGTGGGCGCCGGTTCCGGAGGCGCAAAAGGCAAGTTGGGAAGTGCTGCCGCAGGCGGCGAAGCCGGGAGAAGTGATCCTGTCGAAAAGGCACGAGCTGGGAATCCTGTCCAACTTCGCCGCCACCCCGTTCACGCTTCGCGGAAAGCGCTATCCGGGCGTGGAGGGATTTTGGCAGATGATGCTCTATCCCGAGGGGCCCGACGACCCGCGCGCCAAATTCGCGGGCATCGCCTGGCCCCACACCCGGGAAGCGGTCGCACAGATGACCGCCTTTGCAGCCCAAGCGGCGGGCACTCTCGGCGAAGAGAACATGAAGAAGATGGGGATCGATTGGGTGACCTTCGAGGGGAAGAGGATCACATACTGGTCGAAGGAGAAGGGCGAGCATTATCGGCTGATCGTGGAGGCCATGCGCGCCAAGCTGGAACAGAACCCGAAGGTGGAAGAGATTCTGCTCTCGACCGGCGATCTGCTCCTGCTCCCCGACCACATCCAGGAAGAGGATCCCCCGGCCGAATGGCGCTACTGCAAGATTTGGATGGAGCTGCGGAGCGAGTTCCAGGAAAAAGAACGGCAGCGCCGGCTGACAGAGAGCAAGAAGTAGCTTTTCGTTGCTGTGAGATCGCGTGAAGCAGCTACCGCTGCAACCCAACGCTCACCGCAGTCCGGCATGGTCGCCGCGGCGACCACCCAGAAACGATGAAAATGGTGCGATGCCCCAGCGCGCGTCTCGCGCGGCCGTTGTAGCGCCGGCGTCTCGCCGGTAACCGGTCGGCGGCCGGAGGACGATTACCGGCGGGACGCCGGCGCTACATTGGGGCGGCGGGACGCCGCGGGAATTTTCAGAGCAGGGGCGCGAGCGTGCCCCGGCGTGCCGGAGAGAACGCAGAACCAACCCAAAGGCGGGTGTCAGTATCGCTCAGGGTTCTCGGGCAGCCCCAATGGCGTACGAATGGGCTGTCGAGCCGTTCTTCCGGCTCCCGGTTTCGTCCTTGGAAAGCACCGACAGAACATAGTCGACCCTCGCTTCACTTCCGGACACTGTGACGCGAAGGTGGCCCGAGCCGCCCAGAACCTCGCCGTGGACGTAGCCGTACTCCTCTGCGTTGCGCGGAGGCCCTCCCCGCGCGGCGTTGCCGGGTTGCGGGACGAGTTGATAAATGACACCGTCCAGTTCTTCCTTGGCGAAAAAGTGGTCATGGCCGTGGAACAATATCGAGACCCTGTTCTTGACCAGTAGCTGGTGGATGGGCATCTCCCAGCCGGGCCGGTGTTGTTTGAAGCCGTCGCTGCCGTCCTCGTTCTTCCCGCCCCATTCGCAGTACCTGGCCGCCTCGATGCCCCCGCGGATCGGCTGCCCCTTAGCGCCGATGGGATGGTGGATGAAGACGAACCTGAATCTCGCTTGGCTCTGTTCCAGAGTCTTCTTCAACCAGCGATACTGTTCTTCGCCTAACGTCCAGTTCCAGTTGTCGTCGCGCACGCCCCTCCCGCCCCGGGTGGGCCAATAGGGATCGAGCACGGCGAAAAGGGCGTTGCCCCATTCCCAGGCGTAATAGTTTTCAAGAAAGCCGAGAACCGGATCCCTGGTCCCGTTACCCGTATAAAAGCCGTCGGGGTGCGGGTTCGGAAGATAGCGCTTTCGCATGCCCAGCGACCAGGCGGCCATATTGTCCCCGGTTCCATCGTAGCGCGATCCTCCCTCGCCGTCGTGGTTGCCCACGACGAAGAACAGCGGCGCCGAATGGCAGAGAAGTCCGAAATAATAGCGTTGCGCGAGGTACTGCGGCGCGGCCGCTTTGAAATCGGGCTGCCGCTTGTCGGGGAAGAAGGTGTCGCCGAGGTCGATGTGAAAGTCGGGCTTGTCGGCAAGCGCGTTGAGCAGCGTTCTCGCGTACAATTCCGGCGTGACGCCTCCGTCGAGATGCGAGTCGGCCTGAACCGTGAATTTGAAGGCCGACCCCGGAGCGCGCTGGGTGTGGAACCACGACTCCTCGCCCGCCTGCCAATCGCCTCCGCCGCTGCGGTGACGCAGCCGGTAATAGTACTGCATGTCCGGCTGAAGAGAGTCGAGAACGATTTCAGCCGGGTTCCCTTTTTCCAATCGCACGGGTTTCGTCCTGGCGGCGTAGGCGCCTTTTCTCGGTCCGTACTCGAGGTAGACCTCCGTGTCCGCATAAGCGAGCACGCTTGCGGTGACGGAGTTCCTGGTGGGACGCCCCAGGATCACGTCGAACGGGTGAGCCGGGACCTCGGTATGAAATACCTCTGTATTGGCGCTTCCGCGGCCGCCTCGCCCACGCTGCTGCGCCGGCGAAGCGTTCGCTAATAAGGCAGCGATAGCGAGCAGGATTGAAAGAACCGTTACGTGAGTGTATTGCAGTGCCAAGACACCAAGGCACCAGGTTCTTGGTATCTTGGCGCCTTGGTAGTTATTACTCTGGCTCCTCATGGCTGGCGCCTTTCTCCGCCGGGCCTCCGGTCGCGGTCACCAGGGCGGCCTGGCCGGTCGCGCGGCTGCTCGTTCAGCTTGTCCAAGCCGGTTTTGCCTTTCTGGGAAGCCGGAAGCTCGATGACGCCCCCGGGCGTTAGCTTCTTGCCGGCCAGACCTGGGTAATCCGGAGGGTAACGGTGAATCTTGAAGACTGCGTTGAACTGATGTCCGCGGTTATCCAGGCCGGGCGTCTCGCCCTGCGCCAGAATGCCGCCGCGAACCACCGGGTTCACGTATTCCCAGACCTTCTCTCCGGTCGGGGTCACCTCGAACAAGTGGCCCGTCACGCCCGCACAAATCAGCGTGTTGCCGTTCGGTAGCCGGTGGGCGCCGGAAATCTCCGGAGAGTAAAAGTCTTCCGGGTTTGTGGCCTTGTAGATCCAGACCGGCTTCTCCGGCCCGTAAGCTTTGCCGGTGGCGAGGGCGTAACGGCCGTTCCGGTCGACCGGAGGCTCGATCTCCTCGATGGTGGAGTGACCGCGGTCGAGGCCATTGTTGAAAATCAGGATGTGGCCCGCCCCCGGATAGCCCGGCGGGATCCACTGCGCGTCGTGCTGCTGGAACAACTGCCGGTCGGAATTGGTTCCACGATTGTAAGCCGCCGGATTCCCCCATCGGTAGAGAAGATCGCCTCCCTTCCCGCTCTTGCCCCCTCTGTGGCCGGCTGCCTCGGCCTTCGACGTCGAATGGTCGATGATCCAGATTTCGTTGTTGCCGCGGACGCTGAGCACAATCTGGTCGAGCGCGGGGTTGTAAGCCAGCGAGTTCATGTGGTTCCAGAAGGCGCGCAGGCCCCGGCCGCCGCCGTTGGGGTTCACCAGTTCGGGATGTGCGGCCGGATCGCCGTAGTTTGCCTTGGACTTGTCGAAGTTCTGAACCAGGTGGTCCCAGACGTGCCACTCCCAGACGATGCGGCCGCCCTTCGGCCGAATCGGTTGGATCTCCACCACGGCATCAGGCAGCAGGTAGTCATCCCGCATATTGCGGAGATCAAAGCCGGCGGTGCCTGCTTCGTCCAGCGACTTGCGCTCGATCATCAGGGCGATCACGTTGCCGTTGGGAAGGGGCTTGATGTCATGGTGCAACTGGTAGTCGCGGGTGGCGTGTTCGAACTCCCAGACGAGATTGCCTTCCCAGTCGTACTCCTCGATGCGGCCGCCCTCGCCGCCGCCGGGCCCGCCCGGCACGCGCATCATTCCGGCGCGCAGCATGTGTCCGTTCGGCAGCAGGTGGGCCGACTGTCCGGGTTCGTAGTCGCTCTTCCAGGTGTTGATCACCCGGCCTTCGTTGTCGATCAGGTAGGTGGTCGTGAAGTGCTTTGGAGCCAGCAGGGCGTAGCCCTTGAACGCCCGCGGATCATTCTGAAAGAGCCCCACTGTCTGTCCGGACGGTCCCAGCACCGGCACCGCCGGGCGTTGCACCGGCGGCCTGCCGCCAGCAGGGAGCGGTCGAGCGGCTGACAGCCGTTCGCTTGCGCTTGCGCCACTGTTGGCCAGCACCACCCGGAAGCCAATGGCGTAATACGGGTGGTTGGGGTCCTGCGGCCCGCGGTAGTAGGACGGATTGCGGTTGGAGACGCGCGAATGCCCGTACTCGCCGTTGTACCAGCTCCCGCCGCGCAGGCCGCGATAGGGTTTCCCGTCCGGCATGGGAGTGCCGCGCTCGGGTCCCGGCGGGTTCTCAGCAGAGCTCACACGGTAGTAATCGCGGCCGTACCAGTCATTGACCCATTGCCAGGCATTGCCGGCCATGTCGTACAGGCCATATGCGTTCGCGCCGTTCGAGGTCTGGTAGCTTTCCTGCACCCCGGGCCAGTTGAAATCCTTCTTCTGACGCAGTTCGCCGTCGTAGAACCCGACGGGAGTCGTCCACGGCTGCGGACCGGCCTCGTACGGATCGCCGGACTTAGGCCAGTTGGCCTTGGCGAAATCCGGCTCGTCGCCCCACGGGAAGATGCGGTAGGGGCTGTGGAGTCCCCCGCGCCCGGCGTATTCCCATTCGGCTTCGGTCGGAAGCCGGAAGCCACGCTTGCTGAAGTCGCAAGCCCAGGTGGAAAGGTCGTAGCAGCTCTCGTATCCTTTCCCGGAGCTGAGCCAGTTGCAGTAGGCCGCCGCGCCCTGCCAGCGCACGCAGACCATCGGGTGATTCCCGCGATTGTCGAGCACGCTGAACTTCTTGCCGTCCCAGCCGATGCGGCTGTATTCGGTCGCCTCGCGGGTCTCGCAATACAGGTCGGTTCCCTTAGCCCCGTAGACCAGGCCGCGCTCGACTCGGATCAGCGCCTGCGCCAGTGCCGAGTTCAGGTATTCACAATACTGGTCGGTGGTGACGTGGGTGATTCCCATGTAGAAGGAATCGAGGCGGACGGTGTGGATCGGAATTTCATCATTGCCGTGGTCCGTGCCGCCCAGGTTATGGTGGTCGCCCATCTCGAAGCTGCCGGCGGGAATCAACGCAAAGCCGGGAAGCGGCGCGCGTGGCTGCTGCCTGCGAGCGTCACGCGGCGGACGCCCCTGCTCCGGAGGCGATTGCGACCTGACCGGCACTGCGATCGAGAATGCCAACACCGCGGCAAAACCTGCCACCCACTTCTTCATCGTGCTTCTCCTCGGACAATCATCCCTGGCCGAATTGAATAACCCTGTTCAAGGCAAGGCGTACATTACTTTTACCAAAGCTTTACAATTCTCCGGGGGTGGGGGCAGCAGTGGAGAGCCCTACGCGGCCTGCAATCGAGGACGCCCAGCCTGCTGTGGTGGATGGAATCATGGTTTGCATACAGTATTACGTTCTTTTAACGAAGTTTTACGTCTCCCAGGCCATCCGCATCGCGCGCTCGGCGTATTATCGAATCCACGGAGCTTGATCTGATGACGAATCTCAACAGGGCCGCGCGTCTCAACGCCTTTGGCAATCGGACCAACCGGAACTTCGGCGCGTTCACCGCGGCGCCGCGACGGGCGGGTGACTCCGTTCCCACCGCGGTTCCGGTTCAGATACCCCGCATGCGCAGTTTATGGAT
>JAPKYU010000148.1 GCA_026394175.1 Acidobacteriota bacterium
TCTGGCCCCAACCCAGCTACCGGGACTCAGCATCTCCCCTCGGCCGTGCGTCCCGCTCAGTCTTCCCGGTTCGGCGTGCTCATCCCCTGCCCGAGCGGCCCCGCGCGCTCTCGCCCCCTCCCCCACTGTCTGAATCGCAGGCAGAGGTATTGGGGGCTTGCGCTGCTTCTGGGATGTGGTATAATCCTGAGTTTGTGCGAGTGAGTTTCTCGCTCCCCGTAGGCTACGGCTCTGAGGATCAGGGAACGGCTAAGGGAGCGGCTGGTTTCCAGTCAGGGGGTTCCTCGCCGGCCCGCAGCGCGTGACAACGGGCCATTATCCGCCCCTGGGTTTAGGGGCACCTCAAGGCACGTCGCGAAATCCTGGTTTGCCTCCGGGATCCCTATGGCGTGCCTGACCCGACCAGATCGGGATACTCGGGCGAAATACACAGGGTAGGCATTGGGTAAGAGTGAGCTGTGCTTCGCCCCCATTAGGGGCGCGAGTGGTTACCAAGCGAGAGGATATTCGTGCCAACGTTTAATCAACTGGTTCGCCTGGGGCGGAGGCCGCCCAAGTACAAAACGGCCAGCCCCGCCCTGCAGAGCTGCCCGCAGAAGCGGGGCGTCTGCACTCGCGTGTACACCCAAACGCCGAAGAAGCCGAACTCCGCGCTGCGGAAAGTGGCCCGGGTGCGCCTGACCAACGGGATCGAGGTAACCACCTACATCCCCGGAGTCGGCCACAACCTGCAGGAGCACTCCATCGTGCTGATCCGCGGTGGACGCGTCAAGGACCTTCCCGGCGTTCGCTATCACATCATCCGGGGCACGCTTGACGCGGCCGGAGTGGCCGGCCGCAAGCAGGGGCGCAGCAAGTACGGGGCCAAGCGGCCCAAAGCGTCGTAACAAGGTTGCAGGTGGCAGGGCGAACGGTTCCTGCCACCTGCTACCTGTCACCCGGTTTTTGAGGTTGAGAGATGCCGCGTAAGGGCACAGTCGAACGCAGAGAAACAGGAGCGGACCCGCGGTTCAGCAGTCCGCTGGTGGCCAAGTTCATCAATTGTATGATGTGGGACGGCAAGAAATCGACGGCCGAACACATTTTCTACCGGGCGCTCGAAAAGGTGCGGGAACGGGCCAACGACGATCCGCTGAAGGTCTTCAAGAAGGCGATCGAGAACTGCAAGCCGATGCTGGAGGTCAAGACGCGGCGTGTCGGCGGCGCCAACTACCAGGTGCCGGTGGAAGTCAACGCCAACCGCCGCACCAGCCTCAGCATTCGCTGGCTGATCGGTTACGCGCGGGCCCGCGGCGAGAAGGGAATGATGGACAAGCTGAGCGCCGAAATCATGGACGCCGCGAACAACCGCGGCGCGGCCATCAAGAAGAAGGAAGATACGCACCGCATGGCGGAAGCCAACAAGGCCTTCGCCCATTACCGCTGGTAGGCCAGAAGGCAGTAGGCAGTAGGCGGAAGGCAGTGTGCAGTAGGCAGGGGCAGGCCCAATCTGACACCTGAAACCTGGCACCTGACACCTGGACCATGGCCCGAACAGTTCCATTAGAGCGAACGCGCAACATCGGCATCATGGCGCACATTGATGCCGGCAAGACCACTGTCACCGAGCGCGTTCTCTATTACACGGGGCGGACGCACCGGTTGGGCGAGGTGCATGAAGGCACCGCGGTGATGGACTGGATGGAGCAGGAACAGGAACGGGGCATCACCATCACTTCGGCGGCCACCACCTGTGAATGGAACGACACCACCATCAACATCATTGATACGCCCGGCCACGTGGATTTTACGGCCGAAGTCGAGCGCTCGCTCCGTGTTCTGGACGGCGCCGTGGCCGTGTTCGACGCGGTGGCCGGCGTTCAGCCGCAGTCGGAGACGGTTTGGCGGCAGGCCGACAAGTACCGCGTCCCACGCATTTGTTTTGTCAACAAGATGGATCGGGTGGGCGCCGATTTCGACCGCTGCCTGTCGATGATTCGCACCCGCCTGAATGCCCGCCCGGTCGCCGTTCAATATCCGCTCGGAAAGGAAGACGGTTTCGAAGGGGTCATCGACCTGATGTCGATGAAAGCGATCGCCTACCTCGATGAGACGCTGGGCGCCGAGTACGAAGTGCGCGACATTCCCGAGGAATACGCGGCCGCGGCCAGGGCCTATCGCGAGAAGATGGTGGAGGCCATCTGCGAGCGCGACGACCGGCTGCTGGAGAAGTACCTGTACGGCCAGCCGATCAGCCCCGAAGAGCTGAAGGCCGCGCTGCGGCGCGAGACCATCGCGCTGAAGCTGGTCCCGGTCATTTGCGGCGCCGCCTTCAAGAACAAGGGTGTGCAGCCGCTGCTGGATGCGGTGGTCGATTATCTGCCGTCGCCGGCGGACATTCCGCCGGTGGAGAGGACCGACCCGCATACCAACGAGCCCGTCACCCGCGCGGCCGACGACAATGCGCCCTTCTCGGCCCTGGTCTTCAAGATCATGACCGACCCCTATGTCGGCCAGCTCGCCTTCCTGCGCGTTTACTCTGGAACACTGAAGTCCGGTTCAACTGTTTTCAATGTGGCGCGCGACCGCCGCGAGCGCATCGGGCGGCTGCTGCGCATGCACGCCAACAAGCGGGAAGAGATCGAGGAAGTGGTGGCCGGCGATATCGCGGCTGCCGTCGGTTTGAAGACCGTGGCCACCGGCGACACCATCTGCGACGAACAGCAGCCGATCGTGCTGGAGTCCATTGAGTTTCCGACGCCGGTCATCGCGGTGGCCGTGGAGCCCAAGACCAAGGCCGACCAGCAGAAGCTGGGCATGGCGCTGAACAAACTGGCGCTGGAAGACCCAACCTTCAAGATCCACACCGACCCGGACAGCGGGCAGACCATCATTTCCGGCATGGGCGAACTCCACCTGGAGATCCTGGTGGACCGCATGCTGCGGGAGTTCAATGTGGCCGCCAACGTCGGCAAGCCCCAGGTCGCTTACCGCGAGACCATCCGGACGCGCTCGAAGGCCGAAGGCCGCTACATCCGGCAGACAGGAGGCCACGGGCAGTACGGCGTCGTGAAACTGGCGATCGAGCCGGCGCCCGGCGTCGGATTCGAGTTTGTGAATGCGATCTACGGCGGGGCGATTCCCCGTGAGTACATCCCGGCCGTCGAAGCCGGGATCAAGGAAGCCATGGAAGGCGGCGTGCTGGCCGGCTACGAAATGGTGGATGTGCGCGCGATTCTGGAGGACGGCAGCTATCACGAGGTGGACAGCTCGGAGATGGCCTTCAAGATCGCCGGCTCCATCGGCTTCAAGGAAGCGGCGCGCAGGGCCAATTCGGTCTTGCTCGAGCCCCTGATGAGCGTCGAGGTGGTGGTTGCCGAGGAGTACATGGGTGATGTGATCGGCGATCTGAACGGGCGCCGGGGCCGCATCGAGGGCATGGAATTGCGGGCCGGCAGCCAGGTGATCAAGTCGCTGGTGCCGCTGGCCGAGATGTTTGGCTACGCCACCGATCTGCGGTCGCGCACCCAGGGCCGCGGCAGCTATTCCATGCATTTCGCCCGCTACGAAGAGGTGCCCAAGCAGATCGCCGAGGAGATCATTGCGCGGGTGCACGGCACGGCAATGCCCAGGTGAAACAGGCTTCGGGAGTTGCGATGGACCACAGAGACACAGAGAGCGCAGAGAGGGCGGGAGAGCCAATTTTGTGCGCTCTGTGCCCCGGTGATGAAAGAACATTCAAATCAACCAGGCTTCGCAGGCCTGAATAGACAGTTGGAGAGGCGATGGCGAAAGAGAAATTTGACCGTTCCAAGCCGCACGTGAACGTGGGGACTATCGGACACATCGACCACGGCAAGACGACGCTGACGGCGGCGATCACCAGGGTGCTGGGGAAGACGGACCCCAAGGTGAAGTTCCGGTCCTTCGATTCCATCGACAACGCGCCGGAAGAGCGGGAGCGGGGGATCACGATCGCGGTGGCGCACGTGGAGTACCAGACCTCGAAGCGGCACTACGCGCACGTGGACTGCCCGGGGCACGCCGACTACATCAAGAACATGATCACCGGGGCGGCGCAGATGGACGGGGCCATTCTGGTGGTGGCGGCCACCGACGGGCCCATGCCGCAGACCCGGGAGCACATTCTGCTGGCCCGCCAGGTGGGGGTGCCCTACGTCGTGGTGTTCATGAGCAAGGTGGACATGGTGGACGACCCGGAGCTGCTGGACCTGGTGGAGCTGGAGGTGCGGGAACTGCTGAAGAAGTACGGGTTTCCTGGGGACGAGATTCCGGTGGTGCGGGGCAACCCGGTGGGGGCGCTGGCGGGGGAGGCGCAGTGGGAGAAAGGGATTCTGGAGTTGATGGAGGCGGTGGACAACTACATTCCGGTGCCGGCGCGGGAGGTGGACAAGCCGTTCCTGATGCCCATTGAAGACATTTTCTCGATTTCCGGGCGGGGGACGGTGGTGACCGGGCGCATCGAGCGGGGCCGGGTGAAGGTGGGCGAGGAAATGGAGATCGTGGGGTTCCGGCCGACGATGAAGCGGGTGGTCACCGGGGTGGAGATGTTCAAGAAGCTGCTGGACGAGGGGCAGGCGGGCGACAACGTGGGGCTGTTGCTGCGGGGCACGGAGAAGGACGAGGTGGAGCGGGGGCAGGTGGTGGCCAAGCCGGCCGCCATCACGCCGCACACCAAGTGTCAGGCCCAGGTGTACGTGCTGACCAAGGAGGAAGGCGGGCGGCACACGCCGTTCTTCACCGGCTACCGGCCGCAGTTTTACATCCGGACCACGGACGTGACCGGGGTGGTGGCCCTGCCGCAGGGCACGGAGATGGTGATGCCGGGGGACAACGTGGAGCTGACCGTAGACCTGATCACGCCGGTGGCCATCGAGAAGGAGATGCGCTTCGCCATCCGCGAGGGCGGGCGCACCGTAGGCGCCGGCACCGTCAC
>JAPKYU010000434.1 GCA_026394175.1 Acidobacteriota bacterium
CAACTCTGGAGGCGGGCCCCGGAGTCGGTAATCACAACACGTCCCAAGCAGCCGTGAGAGGCTGGAAGGCAGAAGGCAGAAGGCGGCAATCACCTCTTTTTTCTGCCTTCCGCTTTCCACCTTCTGCCTTCGTCATTGTCAACCTGTTTCTGAGACACGACACCCGGGGGCGCCGCGGGGCTGAACGCGACTGTTTACTGATCCGGTAAGCCCGAGCGGTCAATCGGGTGTGAATCGAGTGTATACTGGCGGGTTCGTTGGCGTTCTCCGGAAACGCTTCATCCCCGTAAAAATAAACCCCGGCTGGAGGAGCTGTGGACTCTCTCGGTGCGTATATTGAGCAGAAGCGCGATGCCTGGCTGGAGGAACTCTGCGAATTCCTCCGTATCCCCAGCATCAGCACCAATCCCGACTACCTGCCGCAGATCAAGAAAGGCGCGGACTTCGCCCTCGAGGCGCTGAAACGCGCCGGGATCGAGCATACGGAACTGATCGAGGGCGTTGGACACCCCCTGGTGTATGGCGAGTACACCGGAGCCGAGGGAGCGCCGACGGTGCTCTGCTACGGCCACTACGACGTTCAACCACCGGATCCACTGGAGCAATGGGCATCGCCGCCGTTTGAGCCGGCCGTCCGCAACGGCAACATCTACGCGCGCGGGGCGGCCGACGACAAGGGCCAGGTGATGATCCAGCTCAAGGCGGTGGAGGCCTTGCGCGCGGTTCATGGCCGCCTGCCCGTCAACCTGAAGTTCATCTTCGAAGGCGAAGAGGAGACCGGCGGGCAGGCCATCGACGCCTTCGTGCCGAAATCGAAGGAGAAACTGAAGGCCGACGCGGCGCTGGTCTGCGACACGGCCCTGTTCGCGCCCGACCTGCCCACGCTTTGTATCGGGTTGCGCGGCCTGGTGTACACCGAGATCGAAGTGGAAGGCGCTTCGCACGATTTGCACTCGGGGCTGTACGGCGGGGTGGCGCCGAACGCCTTGAACGCGCTGGCCTGGATTCTGGCCGGCCTCAAGACGCCGGACGGGAAGATCCGCATTTCCGGCATCTACGACAGTGTGCAGCGGCCCGCGCGCAGCGAGCGGGCGAGCTGGCGTCGCCTTCCGTTCGATGCCGACCGCATGCGGGCGGAGGAAATCGGATCCGTCGCCTTGACCGGCGAGAAGAAGCACCCATTGGAGCGCATGTGGGCGCGGCCCACGCTCGATGTCCACGGCATCGTCGGCGGCTACACCGGCGCGGGCGCCAAGACGGTGATTCCCGGGCGCGCCACCGCGAAAGTCAGCATCCGCCTGGTGCCCAACCAGAAGCCGCAGGAAGTCCTGGCGGCGCTGGAACAGCGTGTCCAGGAGCTGACGCCGCCGGGCGTGAAGGCGCGGGTGGTGAAGATCCACGGCGCCGTGCCGCTGTTGATCGATCCCAACAACCCCTACATCGAGAAAGCGGCCAAGGTCTTCTCCCGGGTGTTCGGGCGCAAGACGGTGTTCGTCCGCTCGGGTGGCTCCATCCCGGTGGTCGCCCTGTTTGTGGACGCCCTCCAGGTGCCGGCCATCTTGATGGGCTTCGGGCTGCCCGACGACAACCTGCACGCCCCGAACGAGAAGTTCTCGATTTCGAACTTCTTCCGCGGCGTCGAAACCGTGGCCCGGTTCTTCGAAGCGGCCGGGCAGGTGTAGACCGCAGGCTGGAGGCTGGCGGTTCATGGCACAACCTCCGGGCTATGGAATCCGCGAAATCCGCGGCTGAGCCAACAGAGAGTTGATCCGCCGCTCGACACCCATCATCGCCAGCGTCGAGAGCAGAGGCAGGAGCAGCGCCAGGCGCAGGCTTCCGGTCTGCGTCGACAGGCAGCCAACCAGCCAGGGCACGACGGCGCCCCCCAATCCCCCCGCGGCAAAGACATACGGCGCCTCCCGCGCCGCACGCCGGCCGCTGCGCTCGGAGAACACGGCAACCGCCGTTGGGAAAACAACTGAGAACCCCAGGCCCGCGGCGAAGATGGCGGCCAGCAAGGTGGGATAGCCGGGCGCAACCAGCAGCGCGGCCGAACCCAGCGCGTTCACAGCCAATCCGGTCCATACCAGCGTGCCGGAGCCCACCGTGCGCAAGGCCAGCGGCGCGCTCAGGCGGCCCAACAAGATGCCCGCCCAGAAAAGCGACTGGCCCATGACGCCCAGCGAATCGGAACCGGCCGGCAGCCGCCGGATGTAGGAGGGAATCCATCCGCTCAGCGCCGTCTCGGCGCCGACGTACAGGAACAGCAGGAGCGCGGTGGCCACGGCCAGCGGCCCCGGCCATCCGGCGTCTTCGACGGAGCCCGCTGCCGGCTGGCTGCGGCCGTTTGTCTTGCCGGAATATGCGGCTGCGGCCAGCATTCCAAAAGGCACAGCCAGGGTAGGCAACAGCAGTCGAAGCCCGCCCAGGGGAATCAACAACCCGACGGCTATCGGCCCGGCAACCGCGCCCACGCACCAGGCGAAGTTCAATATGTTGAGGGCCGCCGCGGCGCGTCCCGGGCTTCGCTCGGAGACCAGCAGGTTGCTGGCCGGGATCACCAGCCCGCAGCCAACGCCGCAGAACAACATCGACACCAGCCCGGTCCAAAACGAGGGCAGCCCGAGCCCCAGCAGGCCGGCCAGCATTGAAACGAACGCCCCGGCCAGCACGCCGGGAAAGCCGAACCGCGCGATCAACCGGCCGGAGACCGCGACCGCCGCCAGCGATCCCACGAATTCGGCGCTGAACAGGCGGCCCGCCTGCGCGTCGGTCAGCGACCAGCGTCCGGCCAGCACCGGCAGCAACGGGCCGAGGACGGTCGTCATCACGCCCGTGAACCCATAGCCCAGGTGAACCAGGAGCACGAACCGGTCTGTCTTCGATGACTGCAAACCGGCAGTCTGACACGCCCGAACGCGGAGAATCAACCGTGCTTATCGCCACAAAGACCCAAAGAACACAAAGGGCCACAAAGGGCGACCGTTGTGGCCTTTGTGCGCTTCGTGGCTTGGTGGTGAACTTGCTCCGAGTGAATCGCTAAAACCCTTCGTCGATCAGGCGGTCTACGGTCAGCTTCTCTTTGGGCTGTGGGCGCTCGATGTTCTCCATCAGGCGCTCCAGGTAGCGGGCAATCAGATCGCATTCCATGTTAATCAGATCGCCGGGCCTGCGGACCTGCAGGTTGGTGTGGGTGTGGGTAAAGGGAATGATGGCCACGCCCAGGATGTGCTTTTCCAGCGAGGCGATCGTCAGGCTGATGCCGTCGAGCGCCACCGAGCCTTTCCAGGCCACGTAACGCTGCAACTCCGGCGGTACGCGCACTGCCAGCCAGTGGTTTCCCTCGGCATCCAGCCGCTTGTAAGAAACCAGCTCGGCAACGCCATCGACGTGGCCCTGCACGATGTGGCCGCCCAGCCGCGAGGTGGGCGTGAGCGGGCGCTCCAGGTTCACCGGCGAGCCGGGCGCCAGCGCGTGCAGGTTGGTGCGCATCAGTGTTTCCGGCGACAGGTCGAACTGCACGGTTTCCTTGTCCGGCGCCAGTGCCGTCAGGCACACGCCGTTGACGGCGATGCTGTCGGCTTCCTTGAGCTCCGCGGCCAGCGGGGCGCGAAGAGTGAGCCGTCCGCCCTTCAGTTCCCCAACCGTCCCCATGGCTTCGATAATTCCTGTAAACATTCGTTTCCTCCTAAGAGCGCGAGACCGAGCCGCGACCGTAAGGGAGCGTCCCCAACTCCGTGGTCACGCGGGCGGACTCGGTTGTTCGGTGATGCGCACCGGGCGCGCCTGGCAGAGGGTGCGGAACCCGCGGCCGCCGAACAGCGGCAGGGCATCCTGGCCCCCCAGGATCTTGGGGGCGTAGAACAGCACGACTTTGTCGACCAGGCCGCTCTCCAGCACCGTGGCGTTCAACGCCGACCCGGCCTCCAGCAACGCGCTGGTGATCTCGCGGCGGTGAAGCGCGGCGAGCACCGGGTCCAGCGGGGTGCGGCCGCTGGTGCTCAGCCGCAGCACCTCGACGCCGCGCGCCTCCAGCGCCTGTTGCCGGGCCGGCGACGCTTCGTGGACGCAAACCACCAGCAGGTCGCCGCGCGCCGACTGCGCCAGGCGCCCGCCGGGAGGCAGCCGCAGGCCCGAGTCCATCACCACGCGCAGCAGCGGGCGGCGCCGCGGCAGCCCGCTGCGGTCGTTAAGAATGGGATCGTCGGCCAGCACCGTGCCCGCTCCGGTAATCAGCGCGTCGTGCCGGTGCCGCAACAACTGCACGTAAGCCTGCGCTTCCTGGCCCGTGATGCGCCGGTCGTCCGGTTTCTGCTCCGGCGCGGCGATGCAGCCATCCAGCGTCATCGCGCCCTTCAACGTCACGAAGACGCCGCCGGCCATGTAGCGGGCGAACTGGGCGTTCAACTCCCGGCAATCCTCGGCGAGCACGCCGTCTTGCACCTCGATGCCGGCGGCCCGCAGCCGGGCCAAACCGCCCC
Organism: Acidobacteriota bacterium; assembly: GCA_026394175.1. Taxonomy (GTDB): domain Bacteria; phylum Acidobacteriota; class Terriglobia; order JAJPHL01; family JAPKYU01; genus JAPKYU01. The sequence continues at coordinate 4,482 of JAPKYU010000434.1, forward strand.
CGGAGACCAGCGGATTGGGGTCGGGCATGCCGGTGACCACCCGGGTGATGCCGGCCCGGATCACCGCATCCGCGCAGGGAGGGGTGCGTCCCTGGTGGCAGCAGGGCTCGAGGTTGACGTAGAGGGTAGCGCCGCGGGCGGCGTCGCCGGCCTGCTCCAGCGCGATCACTTCGGCATGCCGCAGCCCGTCCCAGGTGTAGAAACCTTCGCCCACCACCCGCTCATCTTTCACCACCACGGCGCCAACCATGGGATTGGGGCTGGTCAACGCCTCGCCCCGGAGCGCCAGTTCCAGCGCCCGCCTCAGGAAACCCCGGTCCTCCGCCAGGCGGCGGTTGAGCAGGTCTCGCGATTCGACCGAGGCGGACATCAGCGAGGTGTCTCTCTGAACAGGGAGTCGATAAACTGCTCGGGATCGAAGGGGACCAGGTCGTCCTTCTGCTCCCCGATGCCCACGTAGCGGATGGGCAGCTTCAATTCCCGGGCGATGGCAATGACCACGCCGCCCTTGGCGGTGCCGTCCAGCTTGGCCAGGATGATGCCGGTGACGCCCACCGACTCGGTGAAGCGGCGGGCCTGCTGCAAGCCGTTCTGCCCGGTGGTGGCGTCCATGATCAACAGCACTTCATGCGGGGCGCCGGGCACGGCGCGCCCCGCCGTCCGGCTCATCTTCTCCAGCTCCGCCATCAGGTTGCTCTTGGTGTGCAGCCGGCCGGCGGTATCGACAATGACGTAGTCGATGCCGCGGGCCTTGGCCGAGCCGATGGCGTCAAACAGCACAGCGCTGGGATCGGCGCCCGGCTTCTGCTTGATCACCTCCGTCCCGGTGCGCTGGCCCCAAATCTCCAGTTGCTCGATGGCCGCGGCGCGGAACGTGTCGGCCGCGCACAACAGCACGCGCTTGTTGTCCGAGATCAACTGGTGCGCCAGCTTGCCGATGGTGGTGGTCTTTCCCACTCCGTTCACGCCGATCACCAGCACCACTTGCGGAAACTCGCGGCACAGGCTTCCAGCCTGTGTTCCAGCCCGTGCGTCCGTGCGCTTCAGTATTTCCAGCAGCTCCTGCTTGATCATCCCCGTCAACTGGCCGGCGTCGGAAACCTGCCTGCGGTCCACCTGCTGCCGCACCTTGTCGAGCACTTCGGTGGTGGTGGCCACCCCGAGGTCCGCCCCCAGCAGCGTGGCCTCCAGGTGCTCCAGCAGGCCGGCATCGATTTCCTTCTGTCCGTGGACGGCCTCTTCGATTCTTTCGGCGAGGTTCTGGCGCGTGGAGGAAACGGCCTCCTGCAGGCGCTCAAACACAGTTGGCGGCGGTGGCGGGCCGAACAGGGTCTGAATGGGCATGGCGGCGCTTAAGAAACCATCATAGCACGCAGGGAGGCTGCAGGCCGGAGGCCGGAGAACCTGCTGTACTGTCTCACAAACAGCTTTACCGTATAGGAATTGCGGATTGCGGATTTCAAGCATCGCGGCGCTCGAAATCCGCAATCCGAAATTGCCATCGTTGTAAAGGCATCCACGAGACACCACACTACAGCCTCCAGCCTACAGCCTCTGCTTGCGCAGAGCCAGCCAGTCGGAGAACAGATCGGGCATCTACGCGACCGGCCAAAGAGGCCGGCCCGACAAATGACCCACGGTTTCGGCTCCAGGCTGTAAAGCGTAACTTGACAGACGACGCAATTTTCAGGCAGCATTACTTATGAAGATCCGAAGCGTGGCCCATCGGGGGCTGCGGCGCTTCATTCAGCACAATGACGCTTCCGGCTTGCCCCCGCCTGCCGTGGAGAGGGTCCGCAACATCCTGACCTTTCTCCAGGAGATGGAAGACGCCCAGGAACTTCACGACATCCCGAGCTGGAGAGCGCACCAGCTCACCGGCGACCGTAAGGGAACATGGAGCCTTGCCGTTACCCGCAACTGGCGGATGACATTCAGAATCGACCAGGCCGAACGAGAAATCCTCGACCTGGATTATGAGGATTACCACTGAAAGGAATGGAACCATGATGCGCATGGCACGCCCGGCCCACCCGGGACAGTTCATCCGAATGGAAGTGATCGAGCCTCACGGCCTCTCTGTTACCCAGGCCGCCAAGGCCCTGGGCGTAACCCGGCCCGCTCTCTCTGCTCTTCTGAACGGCCGCGCCGCGCTCTCGCCCGAGATGGCGCTACGGATCGAAAAGGCCTTCGGCCCGAAGATGGACACTCTTCTTCGGATGCAGACCGCCTACGAAATTTCCGAGACCCGGGAGAGGGAGGGTGACATCAAGGTTAAGCGCTACATGGAAAAGCCACCCACCGCCCACGAGCAGGCCGCGCTTTGACCGAGGGCTGGACGCCCACAGCCCACAGCCTACAGCCTCTGCTTGCGCAACGCCAGCCAGTCGGAGAACAGGTCGGGGGTCTGCAGCCAGATGGCGAACCAGCGGGCGATCTCTTCCTTCTCGGCGAGCTTGGCGGGGTCGCCCTTGCGGCTTCTGGCGATGCGTTCCGCGCGGGCGCGAACCAGCAGAGCGGCGCGGCGGCATTCCTCGATCGCGGCTTTGCCTTCCGGCCCGCCCGACAGTCGCGCGCGCTCGTAGCGCTCGTGGAGCGTGCGCAGCGTGGCTTCGGCGGCTTCCAGCGTGCCGAAGTGCAGCGCGCGGAACAACTCCGGGGCCATGCCGCGCAACTCGGCACC
>JAPKYU010000623.1 GCA_026394175.1 Acidobacteriota bacterium
GTGGTCGCTGCTGATTTGCGTGATCGTCACGGTGGCCGTCAGCCTGGTGACCAAGCCCAAGCCCGAGGGAGAGCTGACAAATCTGGTCTACGGGCTGACGCCGCTGCCGTCGGAAGGCGCCTATCCGCTGCTTCGGCGGCCGGCATTCTGGGCCGCCGTGGTGGCGGTCGTGCTGGTGGCCATCAACGTGGTGCTTTGGTAGCCGTTTGTGGACCGCGATGCGCCCCGCTCGTGGAGGAATCTGCCGCCCTGAAAATCTCTTCGGATCAATGACTTAGAACGTCGGCCTCAGTAGATTTCCCATGCCTTGAAAACCCCCGCCCGAAGAGGCATACTCTGCCAGATAAGACGGCCCTACTCCAATCCCGTCTGAACCAAAACAGGGCGGAGACGCATTGAATGCATTCTTCCAAAGCGGCTTGCGGTCGTCGGAGTCGGACACCCGCGCCAAGCTGATTGATCCGGCCTTGCACGCGCGTGGCTGGACGGAAGACTTGATTCGCCGCGAGGAGAGCGCCGGCGCGGTCCAGATCATCGACGGCAAGCCCCGGAAGCAGGCCAAGGGGCGGGTGGATTACGCCCTCCGGATCAAGGTGAACCCCGACACGCAACCGGTGGCGGTGGCAGTCATCGAGGCCAAGCCCGAGCACCTGCCGCCCACGCACGGCCTGGAGCAAGCCAAGATCTATGCGGCCTGCAAGCGCCTGAATGTCCCGTTCGCCTTCTCCAGCAACGGGCATCTGTTTGTGGAATACGACCGCACCACCGGCCGGACGAGCCGGCCGCGGCCGCTGGGCGAGTTCCCGGCGCCGGCGGACCTTCGCGCCCGTTACGAGGCGGCTGTCGGTTTCAGCCTGTCGGATGCGGCGGCCCGGCCGATGTTGATGCGCTACCCGGGCGGCGAAGCGACCCGGCGCTACTACCAGGATGCGGCTATTCGCGCCGTGCTCGAAAAGATCGCCCGCTGCGAAAGGACGGGCGAGCCGAAGCGCGCGTTGCTGGCGCTGGCCACCGGCTCGGGCAAGACCTTTATCGCGGTGAACCTGCTGAAGCGCATCGCCGACGCCGGGCAGCTTCGCCGCGCGCTCTTTGTCTGCGACCGCGACGAACTGCGCAGCCAGGGGGCGGGAGCTTTTCAGAACGTCTTCGGTTCCGACGCCGCCACCGTCACCAGCGGCAACCCGCAGAAGAACGCCCGCATCCTCATCGCCACCTACCAGACGCTCGATGTGGACAGCGACGAGGCCAACGCCAACTTCCTGATTGCGAACTATCCCGAGAACTACTTCAGCCATATCGTGATCGACGAGTGCCATCGCTCGGCGTGGGGCAGGTGGTCGCAGGTGCTGACGCGCAACCCCGAGGCGGTGCAAATCGGCCTCACGGCCACCCCGCGCAGCCTGAAGATCACCGAGAAGACGCGGGAGGCCCTGGCCGACGCGCAGCTCACCGCCGACAATCTGCGCCACTTCGGCGAACCGGTATACGAATACGACATGAGCCAGGGGATGGAGGACGGCTACCTGGCGGCCTGCGAAATCCAGTGCGGCCGGGTAAACCTCGACGATACCGGCATCAGCATCGATGACATCATGGCGCGCAACCCGGTGGACGCCGTTACCGGGCGGCCCGTCACGTGCGAGGAACTGCGCGAGCTTTACGAGAAGACCACGTACGAGGACCAAATCCTGCTGCCCAACCGCGTGCTGGCCATGTGCCAGGACCTGTTCCGGTACCTGCTGGAGACGGGCGGGCCTGAGCAGAAGACCATAATCTTTTGCGTTCGCGACCGCCACGCCGACGAAGTCGCCGCCACATTGAACAACCTCTATGCCGACTGGTGCGCCGCGAATGGCCGGCCGCGCCTGGAAGCCTACGCCTTCAAGTGTACGGTCTCGGTGGG
>JAPKYU010000476.1 GCA_026394175.1 Acidobacteriota bacterium
GTCGGAGAAGCCCATGTCGTCGGCCATGATGAGGATGATATTGGGGCGCCTGCGCGGCGCGGCGGCCGCCAGCGCGTGCCGGCCGGCCAGCGCCGTGGCTCCGGCCGCCCCCATCATCCCCAAAAACGCGCGTCGATCCACTGCCATCGTCTCCTCCTGCGAGCGCCCATCTTACCCCAGAAGCCCATCCGCAGATTGCGGGGATTAACCCTGGAGAAAGGAAAGATAGAAGTGGTGACCGTGCTAAACTGGCTCGGTGGGGCGGAAACCATGAAGCAGGTGAAGATCATCGTCGAGAAACACCCGGACGGCTATGTGGCCTATCCTTTGGGGATCAAGGGCGTGATCGTCGGCCAAGGCGACAGTTACGAAAGCGCGTTATCGGATGTAAAATCCGCGATCCGTTTCCACGTGGAAACCTTCGGACTGGATGTTCTCGACATCCATCCGCCGATCCTCGAAGCTTTCGTTGCTGAAACGGCAGTCGAAATCTGATGTCGAAATTCCCTGTTGACGCGCCCAAGGACAGGGTAATCCGCTCCTTCCAGGGGCTGGGGTTTCGGTTGGTCCGGGAGCATGAGCACATCGCCATGCTGCGAGAGAACGCGGATGGAAGTCGAACACCGCTCACGATGCCGAATCACGCCCGATTGAAGGCATCGACGCTTCGCACCATTTGCACCCAAGCCGCCATTCCACGAGAGGAATTCCTCGCTGCATACGAGCGCGCGTAGCGACCCCTCCCAGATCTTGCTTTTCGAGCCAGCCAGCGCCCAGCAATATGTCAATGCAACTGACGTGCTTGTGGTCCTCCAGCGCGGCCTGAGCCGCACGGGCCACTCGGTGTTCCAGTTTCTTCTTTGCGTCCCTTGATTCCGTGGTGTCAATCGAGCGGAAGATCGTCGAGCAGAATCACTAGGCCGGCGAGCTTGGAATCTTTCCGCGCTGCGGCTACCAACCGGCGATCGGCGGTCACCAACGGGAGATCATGCCTCAGCGCGAGCGCCAGATACAGGCAATCACAGACGGGGTGCCGAAGCTCAATCGCAAGCCGTAACGCGTCATCAAGCAACTCGCTGGTTCTAGTGAGGGCAACGGGCGCCCTTAGCAAGACGACGAAGTCCTTGAGCGCTCGATCCTTGGAAAGCTCGCCCAAACGGACCTTCTTCCAGAGGATATTGGCGCATTCCACGTGCAGCAGGCCGGGCGCCTGCAAGGGAATCGCGGAGAGGGAGCAAGCGCGGTCACTACCGGCTTCCGCCAAGACCCACTTGACGGCCACGTTCGCATCGACGACGGCCGCCTGCATCATCTCTCATCTCGCATCTGACGCAGCAAATCGGTGCTGTCGGTCCGTTGCCTGGGACAGGTTCGGCGCAATTCGTCGGCACGCGCCCAGAAATCGCTCGCGGGGGCCCGCAAGGCTTCTGCGAGGATCAATCGGTGTTCCGCTTCCGCCGAGCGGCCATGGCGAGCCGCCCGAATCCTCAGAGCACGCACAATCTGGTCAGAGACTTTGCGAACGGTCAATTGGGCCACAAAACTATCCTCCGCTCTATTGTAGGCAATGATAGCAATGAAGGCAATGCATGCCGACTGAGATGCGCGGATGGCGCAGGTTTCTCCGGGTTGAATCCGCGGAATCTGCGGATTGGATTCTGCGCTATGCTGTGGGCGCTCACCAAGGAGGAGGTCATGGCTTTCCGCTGCGGTTGTCTGGCCGTCACAGTGGTACTCGCCGGCGCCCTTTCCCCGCTGCACGCCCAGGGGCAATTCCGGGCGGGGGCGGCGCGAGTCGATATTGCGCCGGCCAAGGACGCGGCGCTTCCGCTGGCCGGCTACGCCGGGCGCACCGAGGGGTTCAGGGACATCCACGACCGCCTCTACGCGCGGGCCATCGTCGTAGGTGACGGCAGCGCCACGGCCGCCATCGTCACCTGCGACCTGATCGGCCTCAACGAAGCTCTCTGGCAGCGCATCCAGGCGCGGGTGTCAGCCGACATCGACATTCCGCCGGACCACCTGCTGCTGGCCGGCACGCATACCCACGGCGCGCCGGCCATCGCCGCGCTGGCCAATGACCCGGATCCGAAGCGCTCCTCCTACGTGAAGGTTGTCGAAGACGGTATCATGGCGGCGCTCCAGCAGGCCCGCGCCAACCTGAAGCCGGCGCGCGTGGGCGCCGGAGCAGGCAAGGCCGACGTCAGCATCAACCGCCGCGCCCTGATGGCCGACGGCACCTGGTGGCTGGGAAGGAATCCGGAAGGTCCGTCGGACAAGACGGTCGGCGTGGTCAAATTCGAAAGCACATCCGGCGAGCCCATCGCCCTGCTCATCAACTACGGCGTGCACGGCACGGCGATGAGCCAGGAGAACTACCAGCTTACGGCCGACGTGCCGGGCGCCACCTCGCGCTATGTCGAGCAGCATTTCGCCGAAAAGGCCGTGGCCATATGGACCAGCGGCGCGGCCGGCGACCAAAACCCGATCTACGGTCCGGACGGCAAGGATTTCCGCGGCCTGGCCTCGATGGGCCGCATCCTTGGCGAGGAAGCGATCCGCGTGGCCGCCGGCGTTCGCCTCTCGCCGCCGGCGCGCATCCGCGCCGCCCAGACGCTGGTGAGTTGCCCGGGCCAGCGCCTGCCCGAGGGTTACAAGCGGCAGACGGTCACCCGCGCCGGCTTCCTCGACGCGCCCCCGGTGGACATCCGCCTGTCGCTGCTCATGGTGGACAAGATCGCGCTGGCGGGCGTTTCCGGCGAAGTGCTGACCATGATCGGGCAGCGCCTGAAGCGCGAATCGCCATTCACCAATACCATGATGATCACCCACGCCAACGGCTCCAGCGGCTACCTGCCCGACGACGCGGCTTACGAGCGGATCAGCTATGAGATCCTGACGGCCAAAGTGAAACCGGGCTGCGCCGAAAGCGCCATCATCGACGGCTTCCTCCGAATGATGGACAAGTTTTAATCCGGGTCACCTTGACAGCGGGAAGCGCGCGGGATACGCTCCCAGACACTGACGTCCAGGGAAGGTCACACCGAACTGTGCCAGGCGAAGAACCGCCACCGACGGAATGGGATCGCCGCGCGTTTCTAGGCGGCGAGGGCATCGGCTCGTACGCCGCCGGGCTGTTGGGCACGCTGCTGGGCAGCGATGCCGCAGTGCTGTCGGTGCCCGGCGCGCGCGGCCTGGTGCGCGTCTCCCGCCGCGCCATGGCCTGCGACTTCACGCTGTTCTTCCCTGCCCAATGCGCTTCGGCCGTCGATGCGGGCTGCGCGGCGCTGGATGAAATCGAGCGGCTCGAAAACAAGCTCTCCGCCTATCTGGCCGACAGCGACATCTGCCGACTCAACGCCGAGGCATATGATGCGCCGGTGACGGTGGACCAGGAGGTATTCAGCCTGCTGGACACGGCCGGGAGGTTGCATCGCGAGACCGCCGGCGCCTTCGACATCGCCGCCGGAAGCTTGATTAAGGCCTGGGGCTTTTTCAAAGGCCCGCGACGCCTGCCGGGCGAGGCGGAGCTGCAGGCAGCCCTTCAGGCCAGCGGCATGGCCCATGTGGAGTTGGATGCCGCGGCCCGTTCCGTTCGTCTTCTCCGCCGGGGCGTGGAAGTCAACCTCGGCTCAATCGGCAAAGGGTACGCCATCGACCGGGCGCTGGATCTGATTGCGGGCGAGTTCCGGGCATCCGCTGTGTTCATGCTCGGCGGCCAGAGCAGCCTGAAAGCGCTGGGCGCGCCGCCGGACGAGCCGCGCGGCTGGAAGGTCGAGATCGGCGATCCGTACAATCCTCGCCGGCGGATTGCTTCGGTGTGGCTGAAGAACCAGGCCTTGGGGACATCCAGCGCCGCCAACCAGTGGTTTGAAGATGGGGGCCGCCGCTACGGCCACGTGCTCGATCCCCGCACCGGCCGCCCGGCCCAGGGGATGGCCAGCGCGTCGGTGCTGTCGCCGACGGCCGCCGAGGCCGACGCGTTGTCCACCGCCTTTTTCGTCATGGGGATCGAACCTGCCCGCCACTATTGCCAACAGCACCCGGAAATCGGTGCGGTCCTGGTTGCCGAGCCGCAGGCCGGGCAGGCGCCGGAGGCGGTCCTGCTGGGCCAGGTGCTCGGAAATGCGCGACCGGCCTGATGGCCGGCGGCGGCAACACAGGTAGCCGCCGCTTTCCTCCTTGTCAGCCTGTTCCACAGACGGTACGGTAACAATGGCCTCCGCTACCGTTACGTTACGGGGGCCGAACCGTTAGCGCGCAGTTGATAACGCATCGTTCGCGCCTCTCGCGGCCCGGCGTAATTCACTGCCGCGCAGCAGTTTGGACGGCGCACCTGCGTTAGTCACCGTTTGAAACTTGACGCCGGCTCGGGATACAGCGTCGAATGGGCATGATGACAGGTACGATGTGCGCTGTTCCCTGCGGCAGTCAATCACGGTGGAAGGCACCGGGCCAACGGGAGCGCGCCGATTCACGCCGCTGGTTTGGCGGCGGCGTAGGGTACAATTCAGTTGTCATGGTCTTTCCGGCCCCGCCCGGCCGGATGTCCGGTTCGGCCGGCTTCGGCGGCATTGCGGCCGCCAGCGAGGAGTACCTCGGTGAATAGGGGAACCAAAATCGCCCTCATTGTGCTTCGTATCGCCATCGGCTGGCACTTCCTGTACGAAGGTGTCAGTAAGTGGTCGGTCGAGCCGTGGCAGAGGCCTTTCAGCTCCGAGCCCTACCTGCAAGCTTCGATCGGGCCGTTCCGCGACACGTTCCGGGGTTTGATCTCCGACAAGGACGGCTTAGCTCGTCTGAAGAAGGAAGCGCTCGAGGCGGCCATCGACCGGCGGTACGACCAGGTTCTCGACCACTACGCCGGCGCCAGGCCCTTCACCGATTCCCAGCAGACCAAGTTGAAGGGCACCGCCAACGACCTGAAAGCCTCGCTGGCCGCCAGGCTCGACGACCCCGACTTTCTCAACCGCCTGTCGGAGCAAGAGAAGAAGCTCAACGACGCGGAAGACCGGTTGCTTGATGCCGGCCTGACTCCGGAGCAGCGAGCGGCCGCGCAGAAGGCGCGCGACGAAGCGCGCAAGGCCATCGCCAAGGCCGTCGGCAGGCCGGCCACCCTCTGGGACAAGTCGCTCAGCCGCGAGGACCTTCACAATGTTGTGGTGCAGGCCGGCGAGGAAAGCCGCTTCCGGCAGCGGGTGGCCGACTATGAATTCATGCTGGGGCGGGTGCAAGAGGACGCCTCGCGGCTGCACGCGCCCTTCACCAGCGAGCGGCTGAACGCCGACCGGGCCAAGCTGGCCAAGACGCGGATGGAACTGCTGGCCATCGCCATCGCGCCGCTGGTGGAGCTCGACGCGGCCGCCCAGAAACTGGCCGATCTCGAGCAGATGAAGGCCGGGCCGCTGGCTCCCCAGCCCAGCCAGACCCGGCTGCTCGACTGGATGACCGCCTGGGGGTTGACCGCCATCGGCCTGGGCCTGATTTTCGGCCTCTTCACCCGGCTGGCGGCCCTGGGCGCGGCCGCCTTCCTGGCCATGTTCTATCTGGCCATGCCGCCCTGGCCCGGGCTGCCCGAGCCCAGCCTGACCGAGGGCCACTACTTTCTGGTGAACAAGAACCTGATCGAGATGATCGCCGTGCTGGCGCTGGCCTCGCTGCCGACCGGCCACTGGTTCGGGCTGGATCCATGGGTGGGGCGGCATGTGACCGGGCCGCTGCGGCGGCGCTGGAGGGGGGAGAAGGCGCGGCCACCCGCCGGGGCCGCCGGCAGCCGGCCGGGGCCGGAGCGCGCCGCCGGCGCCTTGAACGCCTCGTGATCGTTTATTGGATTCTTCCTGCAGCCTGTGGTCCGCAGCCTGCAGCCTTTTGAAAGGACTCTTGCAATGGTGCTTACCGAACAGCAACGCCAGATTGGGAAGGACAATTTCCGCGACGCGCTCGAGTACTCCCGGCGGAAGTTCCTGGCCGGCGCGGCCGTGGGTCTCCCCTCGGTGACCGCGTTTTATTGGGGCTACAGCAAGATCACGGGCAGCCCCGTCAAGGTCGGCTTGATCGGCACCGGCGACCAGGGCAACGCCCACATCCGCTCCGCCAACCCGGAGTTCATCAAGATCGTGGCCTTCTCCGACATCCGCCCCAAGAGCCAGAAGACGGCGCGCGTCTCGCTGGAATCCAAGTACGGCGCCGATGCGCGCCGCATCGAGATGTACGAGGACTACCACAAGCTGCTGGACCGCGGCGACATCGAGATGGTCATCATCTCCCTGCCGCTCCACTTGCACGCGCCTTGCGCCGTGGAAGCGATGCAGAAGGGCAAGCACGTGCTGTGCGAGAAGCTGATGGCCAAGACCGTGCTGGACTGCAAGCAGATGGTGCGGGCGGCGCGCAAGACCGGCAAGTATCTGGCCGTCGGCCACCAGCGCCACTACAGCTACCTGTACGCCAACGCCCTGGAAATCGTCCGCCAGAAGGACGTGATCGGCGATATCAAGCACATCCGCGCCTTCTGGCACCGCAACCAGACCGGGGGCGGCAAGCCCGGGGCCGAGACGGGCGAGTTCGACGGCTGGCACCGCAGCATCGCCGAGGAAGACAAAAAGGTGGAGTTCGCCAAGTACGGCTACAAGAGCCTGGAGGAACTGGTGCGCTGGCGGCTGTACGCCCGCACCGGCGGCGGCCTGATGGTCGAGCTGGGCAGCCACCAGCTTGATGCCGTCGGCATCTTCCTCAGCGAGGTGCTGGGCCACAAGGACCCCAAGGCGCCCCGCGAGCCCGTTCACCCCCTGGCCGTCTCCGGCGTCGGCTCCACCTCCTACTTCACCGACGGCCGCGAGGTGGAGGACCACATCTTCCTCACTTACGAGTTCCCGCAGAACACCGTGGTCACCTACTCCTCGATCTGCACCAACGAGTTCGACCAGTACGGCGAGCTGGTGTTGGGCACCAAGGGCACGCTGGCCGTGCTGTCGGAGAGAGACGTCTACCTGTTCAAGGAGAAAGCGCCCAAGGACACGCGCATCACCTGGGCCGAGAAACGCATCGGCGAAGCGGTGGCCACCTCGACCTCCACGGCCCAGTGGGTGGTCGACGTCGGCATCCCCGACACGCTCGGCAGCCGCGGGTACCGCGAGGAGCAGGAGCACCTGGCCTGGCTGATCCGCAATGCGGGCCAGGGGCAGCCGCGCTGCAGCGGCGAGGTGGCGCTGGGCGACGCCGTGGTCACGCTGGCTTCCAATGTGGCCATGCGCGAGAAACGCCGCATCGAGTTCAAGAAGGAATGGTTCGACGTGGGCTCCGATGCCGGCCCGGAAAACGGGTAATTCCGCAACCGAGGGCGGGAACGGAGATAAGCGCGGAACCGCGCAGAGGAACGCAGATTGATGTACGTGTATCTGTGTTCATTTGCGTCCCACTCCCGCGGGCTCTATCGGGTGGTAAGCTTGGCCATGCGGGCGCGCAGCCGGGAATAAAGCCGGTCGCTGACCGGCTTCGGGATCTCGTAGGCCTCGTGGCCGTGCGCGGTGACGATCTCCAGGGTGTGGCGGGTGGAGTTGTACAGCACCTCGCACTTGCGGCAAAAGGCGGTGTGCTCCACGATGGCCTCCCGGACGGCCGGCGGTACGGCCCCGTCAATGTAGTCTGAAAGCTCTTCCAGAAACTGGGTGCAATCCATCCGAGGGGCTCCAACCAAGATACTCCTTGGATTATCTGCGACAGGCGCGGGATGCAATTTTTGTGCGCTCCCGGCCGGTCCCTGCTGCGCCTCCGCATGGCGGTCCCTGCGCGGCAACGTGGGGCCCTCCGCCACGGGGTTCCCGGCGGTTGTGGTCGGGGGTAAGATAGTAGGAGGCCCATCTCTTTTGAGATGCGGGATAGCGGCTCTTTTTTGAGGACGAGTGGCATATGAAAAACCGCAAGCAGCATCGCGACGACTACCGGGCACGCACGCACCTGATCCACGGCAGCTTCGTGACCGGCAAATGGGACTACGCCCACCACGTCAACCCGCCCATGACCGCCTCGGCGTCTTTCCGGCTTTCTTCGCTGCGCCGGGGCCTGGAGGGCTTCGCTCATTTCGCCGAAGAGGCGGGCGAGAACCACCCGATTTATATCTACGACCGGCTCGACGAGCCGACCCGCGGAATGCTGGAAGAGAACCTGGCCTACGCGGAGGGCGGCGAAGTGGCTGTCTGCTATGCGTCGGGCATGGCCGCCATCAGCGCGGTGCTGTCGGTGCTGGCCGAGCGCGACACCGAGATCCTGGCGCACGAGACCCTTTACGGCTGCACCTACAGCCTGATGACCAACTGGCTGCCGCGGTTCGGCGTGAACACCACCTTCGCCAACCTGATCGAGCCTGCCAACGTCGCGCGGCACGTCAAGCCGGGCACGCGGGTGGTCTATTTCGAGACGCCCGTGAACCCCACCATGGACCTGATCGATATTGCGGCCATCCGCCGCGAGGTGGATAAGATCAACGCCGGCCGCCCGGAGGTCCAGCGCCTCAAGGTGGTGGTCGATAACACCTTCGCCACTCCCTACTGCCAGCGCCCCATCGAGCACGGCGCCGACTTTTCGGTCAACAGCCTGACCAAGGACATCGGCGGGTTTGGCACCAACGTGGGCGGCGTGGTGGTCGGCCCGCGCAGCTATTACTACAGGCTGATGCTGTTCCGGAAGGATTTCGGCGGTGTGCTCTCGCCGCAGACCGCCTGGGGCATCCTGGTGTACGGCCTGCCCACCCTGGCCACCCGCGTGGTGAACCAGCAGAAATCAGCGTTCCGCGTCGCCGAATTTCTCAAGGGCCACCCGCAGATCGAATCCGTCCGCTATCCCGGCCTCGATTCCTTCCCCCAGGCGGAGCTGGCGCACCGCCAGATGGTGTCGTCGGACGGCGCGTTCGCTCCGGGCAGCATGATTTATTTCAGCGTCAAGGCCAACGGCGACCCGCTGCGGACCGCGGAGCGCTTTGCCGATTACCTGGCCGAGAAGTCGTATTGCATCACGCTGGCGGTCAGCCTGGGCAACATCAAGACCCTGGTGGAGCACCCCTATTCGATGACCCACTCGGCGATGAGCCACGAGGAGCGCATGCGGCGCGGCGTGCGCCCCACCGGGATCCGGCTGTCGCTGGGGCTCGAGGATTACCACGACATCATCACCGACCTGAAGCAGGCCCTGGCCGCCTGCGCCGCGCAACCCGCCGGCGAGCGGGTGCTGGCCGAAGTCCCGCCCCGCTAGCTGGTTGGACCACCAAGCCACCAAGGGACGTGAACCTTGGTGTCTTCGTGCCTCGGTGGTGAATCTATTGCTGGCGCGGGCGGCGCTCGAGTTGGGAATTCAGCTCGCCGCCGATCAGAAGAACCAGGCTGGAGAGATAGAACCAGAGCATCAGCAGGATGACGGTGGCCAGCGCCCCGTAGGTGGCCTCGTAGCGCCCGAAGCGCGAGACATACAGCGAGAACATTTTTGAAACGCCGAGCCAGGTGGGAATGGCCAGCAGGGCGCCCGGACTGAGCCACTGCCAGCGGTGGCGCACCCGCGGCGCCACGTAGTACATGATGTCCAGCGTCAGCAGCAGAAACGCCAGCGCGATCGTCCAGCGGATGGCGATCCACAAGAAGACGGGAATACTGAGATACTCCGCCAACACGTCCCGGAACGTCTTGCCGAACACCAGCAGGAGCGCCGAAATCACCAGCAGGATGCCCAGGCCCACGGTGAAGCCGAGGGCCAGCAGGCGCTGCTTCCAGAACGGGCGGCCTTCCGGCGGCGGGACCTTGTAGGCGATGTTGAGCCCGCCGATGATGGCCCCAAAACCGCTCGATGCCGACCACAGCAGCGCGATGACGCTGAGAGAGAGCAGGCCGCGGCTCTTATGCGTGAGCAGGGTCTGCAGGTTGCCCCACACCAGCTCCAGCGCCTGCGGCGGAATAATCGGCTCCAGCAGCGCCATCATCCGTTCCACACTCCCCGGGTCGGTCAGGTACGGCATCAGCGTAGCCAGCAGCAGCAGGAAGGGGAACACCGACAACAGGAAGTAGTAGGCCATCTGCGCCGACTGCCCGAACACATTGTCGTCGAACGCTTCTTCGAGCACCAGGCGGGCGATGGTCTTGTTCCGGATGGGGCGGGGCGGGACGACGCGCGGCTGTTCGGAAACGTTCATGCGTAGGAAGTGACGAGTGACCAGTGACAAGCCTGCCTCGCGGCGGCTCCGACTTGTCACTCGTCACTCATCACTCGTCACCAAGAATGCGTCGCCGCTACGCGGCATTCCTGGCAGGCTCCGGCACCGCCGCGGCCGGCCGAAGCCGGGCCAAGAACCCCTTGCGCCAGGCCAGTTCGAGGAGGTTCAATAGCAAAGCCAGCGCCAGCAGATACGGCCAGAGCGCCCGGCGCTCCCGCACCTCGCTGCCTTCCGGGTCCAGCAACTGCTCCATGGAAGGACGATAACGGCCGCCGGTCAGGCGGCTGATTTCCTTCAGGAGCGCCGTGTTCACGTCGCGGTCGCTCAACTCCTCGGACTCATAGTAGAAGCCCGCTTCGGGCAATCGCATCTCGCCGCTTCCCAGGAGAATGCGGTAGAGACCGCGCTCTCCGGCCGGGATGCGCGCTTCGTAATGGCCGGGCGCGGTCTCCTCAACCTTAACGGAACGGGGCTGCTCGCCCGAATCGGGCTCGCCGGCCGCGGCCACGGCCACCCGCGGGTGCTCCGGCCAGGCACTGGCGAAGGCGGCATCGGCCACCACATCATAATAAACCACCGCCTCGCCTTCCCGCTCGCCCGGCCGCACGCCGGCGCGCACGGTGCGGCTGCGGTGGCAAACATCGCGAATGATCTGCGGCCACAAGGCGCCGTAGCCCTCCCAGCGGAGCCACTCGGCCGCCCAACGATTCCTGGCATCGGAAAGGAACGCCGTCACCCGGCCCAGCCCGTACTGCCAGCGAACCAGCAGCGGCTCGCCGCTGTCGGCTTTCAGGATGGTTTCCGAGCCCGGCCGCGGGCGCGCCTTCACGAAACCGAGCAGCCGTGGAGCGTGCTCGAAGTCCACCCCGTCGGTGAATTCCACGGGACGAGCGCGGCGCGCGTAAAATGGCCGCTCCTTGATGGAGGAGACGGAAAGCTGCCGCACCTCGTTGCTGATGATCTGCGGGATGCGCTCGGCCTGCTCGACGAAGTAGGACTTGCCGCGGGCCTCGCGGGCCAGCGTTTCCAGCAACTGCCGGTTCACTTCCTGGCCCACGCCGAGCGTGGAGATGGTGACGTGCTCCCGGGCGGCCTGCTGCGCCAGCGGGCCGAATTCGCCGGGCGTGGACCAGCCATCGGTCATCAGGATGATGTGTTTGCGCCCGGCGCTCTCCTGCCGGATGGCCTGAAACCCGGCTTCCAGGGCCGGATAGATGCTGGTGCCGCCGTCGGCGACGATGGATTCGATCAACTGGCTGATGCGCGCCATGTCGCCGGCCGGGCTCATCGGCACCACCCAGCGGAAGGCGCTGTCGAAGGCGATCACGCCGACCTTGTCGGTGGGCCGCAACAGCGCGATGGCGGCGCGCCCGGCCTCGCGGGTCATGGCCATCTTCGCTCCGTCCATGCTGGCCGACTTGTCCAGCACCAGCACCACGGCCGTCGATTCCTGGGGAGCCGGGTCGGGGTCGGCGCGCACCGGCAGCAGCTTCTCCAGCCCCTCGCGGGGTTGCTCGGCCAGGCGTGAGTTGGCCTGCCCGGCGATGAAAACCAGGCCGCCGCCGACGGAGACGTACTTCTCCAGCGCCTGGTGCTCGGCCGCCGGCAAGACGTGGTCGGGATAGTTGTCCAGGATCACCGCATCCCAGCGCTCCGGGGGCGCTGGGGCGGGAAACACGCGGGCCAATTCCACGTCGATCTGGGCGCGCTTCAGCGTTTCCGGCAGGTAGCGGGGCGGCTCCGGGCCGCCGCTGACGTACAGCACGCGCGGCCGGCGCACGGTGATGGCCTGGGAGAACAGCGTGCGCTCCTCGCCGCCCGCCAGGATGCGCGCTTCCAGCAGGCTCACGCCGCTGCCGGTGATCCGCGCGTCCACGTCCACCTGGTTGCTGCCGCCGTGCAATTGCACAAGCGCGCTGCCGATCTGCTTGCCCTGGCAGAGCAGCGCGATGCGGGCCGGCGGGGCCCGCGGCGACCGCGGGGCCTCCAGCGCCAGCGAGACGGCAAACCGCTCACCCGAGAATACCTGCTGCGGGACGGCCACGCTTTCCAGCCGCAGCGGCAAGCGCGCGGCGCCGCCCGCGCCGACCGTATAGATCCGCACGCCCCGTTCGCGGGCACGCACCGCGGCGCTCAGCGCATGGCCCCGCGTCTCGTTGCCGTCGCTGATGAGCAGGATGCGGCGGGCGCCGCCGGCCGGGAAGGTGCTCAGCGCCAGTTCCAGGGCCTTTTCCAGGTCGGTGGCCATCCCCGCGCCCTCGCCCGAATCGGGCTCGCGGGGGCCCAGGCTGACCAGCTCCCGACGCCGCGGAACACCTTGCAGGCGCGCGTAGTCGGCAAAGGTAACAAGCCGAAACTCGGCCTCGGAGCTGCTCCCGGCCAGATCGCGCACCATGCCCTCGGCCTGCTCCAGCGCGCCGGCGGGCATGCTGGCCGACACGTCAACCACCACGGTGACGGAAAGCCGCGACCGCGGCCACGGCACCCGCGGATCCGCCAGCGCCATCACCAGCATCGCGAAGACGGCGCACTTAAACGCCAGGCAGACGCGCGGGCCGCGACCACGCAGCCACGGCCACAGGACCGGCAGCAGCAACAACAGAAACAGATAATAGGGGCGCTCGAACATTTCGTAGTTAAGAGTTAAGAGTCATGCGTTAGGAGTTATGAGTTGGCGGTGAACTGGGGGGCGTTGCCAACTCATAACTCTTAACTCTTAACTTCTCTGCAAAGTGCCATTCCGCCCACAGCGGAACCAAAGCCAACAACACAAACAACGGCCAGAGCCGGCGGGCCGGGCTGATGGGCGGCGCGGCCTGCAGTTCCGAGGATTCGTCCGACGTCGCAAGCCAGCGTTGAGCGGGCAGCGGAGGCAGATTCACGGCCAGTTTGAACTCGCCCTCCGGGCCGGCGATGCGATACAAACCCGCTTGAAAGGCGAGCAACTGAAGCTGGTCGCCGGCGCGGGCAAACGAGATTTCGGCGCCGCTGGGCGCGAAGACGCGGCTGGCCGGCCCCGCGACACGCACCTCGCCGGTGGTCCCGGCATCCGCCATTTCCTCCACGGCGCCGGTCATCCACTCGATGGCTGCCGCCATGAGCAGGGGGAAGGCGGGCTGGAACGGCAAATTGGACTGGCGCAGGTCAAAGGCCGCCAGCACCTGCTTGTGGCCGTTCTGCTGGCGCGCCACCAGCAGCGGAACGCTGTCGGACCAGGCCAGCACCACGTCCCGCGCCCCGATGGCCAGCGGCGCCGCCGCGGTCACGCTGACATCGCGAGTGCGCAGCCAGCGAGTGACGGGATGCCGCGGGTTCCAGGCGGTCAGGCGCATCTCAGCGGCGGGCTGGCCGCGCCCGGCGCGCTTCGCCGCGCCTGCCGCGCCGCGCCGCTTGTCTGCCACTGCGCCTGCCGGCAGGAACACAATCGAATCCGTGTCCGGATCCGGCGGCGGCGGCACGGCGTCGTAGATCGCCACCTGCGGCACAGCCGCCGGCCGTCCGCCGGGGGGAAGGAACTCGGTGACCACGTACGGGTTGGTGGCGAACACCGGCTTTAGAATCTTCGGATCGCGGGTGAATACGGCGGCATGCACAGGGCGAAACACCGGCAGGTGAGCCAGCGCCCGGTTGTCGGCCGCCAGTGCGTCGGGCGGGCTGATCTCGGCTTCGAGCAGGCCGCCGTCGGCCCAGGTGAATTCGGAATGAGCCGGCTGGCCCTGGCCGGCAGCCAAGCGCAACGTCTGCCGCTCCAGCACGCGCCCGTCGATGGAGATGGTCAGGGTGGTGTCGGCGGCCCGGCGGCCATAATTGTGAACCTGGGCCAGCAGGCGCCAGCGGTCCGGCCGCGCCGTGTCGCGGCGCAACGCCAGGCGTGTAATGCCGCGGTTCTCAACCGGCCAGTCTCCCACTCTGCGCACCAGCAGTTGCGGGCGGAAGGCCGGCGGCGCCTGCTGCAAGTCCCGGCGGAACTGCTCGATCCGCCTGGCCTGCGGTTCATCGAGCAGACCCGGGCCGATGTAAACGATGGCGGAGCGCCGCTTGCCGGCCACCGCCGCGCGGGCCAATTCCAGGGCGCGAGGCAGATCGGCGGCCGTGTCGGAGGCCCGGAAGGCCGCGATTGCTTTATGCATGGCCGCGCGGTCGGCGGTGAAGGAAACCAGCGGCGAAGCGTCCGCATCCGCGCTCACGATGAGGACGTGGTCACCGAAGGCCAGGCGGTCAACGAAATCGTCGGCCTCCCCGCGGATGCGCTCGATCCAGGGCGCCTGCCCGGCGGGCCGCGACTGCGACCACGCCGACGAGTCCAGCAGCAGCGCCACGTACCGCCCCTCAAAATCTTGCCCGGCCGGCCGCAGGTCGGCGAGCGCCAGAACGATCAGCAGCAGAAAAAGAACCTGCGCCAGCAGCGCCCAGGGCTCGCCAATGCGCCGCTTGCGGCGCGGCCGGCTGCTGCCCTCGATGCTGCGCCAGAACCGCAGCGTCGAAACGCGTTTGGGTCGGGGCCGCGGATGGCGAAGGTAGAGCCACACGGCCGCCGCTGCCAGCGCCGACCAGATCAGCGCGGCCTCCAGCGGCGAGATGGCCAGCCAATTCATAAGATCAGGCTTGAGACCTGAGACCTGGGATTCGCGCCTCCTCAGGTCTCAGGTCCCAGGTCCCAGGTCTATTCCACAACGCGGTCGCCCCGCAGGCCCCGCAGGACAAAATCCTGATAAGGGACCGAGGTGAGGGCGCGGCCGTAACGTCCGCCGTTGCGAGCCGCCAGGCGCTCCAGGCGGCCGCAATACTCCAGAAAGGCGCGCTCGTAAGCAGCGGCAGCCTCCGGCGAGGAATGCACGCGGCGCCGCTCGCCTGTCTCGACGTCCTCCAGGATCAGCTCGCCGTAGGAGGCGGGGCGCTGCTCATCCGGCGTATGAACGTGCAGTAGGACAAAATCGTGGCCGGCGAAGCGCAGCATCTCGACGGCGCGCCTGGCGCCCTCTTCGTCGAAGAAATCGGAAAGAATGACGGCCACGCCCTTGCCCGTGAACTGCCGAAGGAATTGCTTGACGGAAGCCAGCAGGTCGGTGCGGCCGCCGCAACCCAGGCCGTTCAGAAACTCCATCACCGGCCAGAAGCGCTCGCGCCCTCCCGCTGCCACCAGCGGTTTCCGGATCGACTCGGCAAAGGGGATGACCACCGCCGTATCCAGGCGCAACAGCGCCAGGTAAGCGAAGGTGGCCGCCAGCCGCTGCGCGTAACGGAATTTCGGCTCCCCGGCCGGCTCGCCCGATTCGGGCTCGCCCGATTCGGGCTCGCAGTCCATCGACCGGCTGGTGTCGATCAGCACGCGAACCGGAATATGCTCTTCGGTCTGGTAAATCTTCAGGAACAGCTTTCCCAGGCGCAGGTACGCGCTCCAGTCGAGGAAGCGCGGATCATCGCCGAAGCTGTAGCGGCGGTAGTCGGCGAATTCCAGGCCGGGACCGTGGTTCCGCGAGCGGTGGTCGCTGCCGATGGTGCCCGACAGATCCTTGCGGCACAGCAGCGTCACCTCCTCCAAAGTCCGGAGAAAGTCGCGATCCAGTAGAAGCGGCGAAGCCATTTCTTAGTCCCCAGGCCAAAGTCCAAGGTCCAAAGGTCGAACAGCCGGCCGGCTTGGCGGTTGGACTTTGGAGTCGCCGCGGCGACGACCTTAGACCTTGGACCTCACTTTGGGTTTCGGTGCCACCACCAGCGCGTCCGCGATTTCATCGAGCAGGTCGTCCGCCGTGCGGCCGTCGGCCTGGGCGTCGAAGGTGAGAATGATGCGGTGGCGAAGGGCGGGCAACAGCAGCGCGCGGATGTCCTCGACGCTGACATTAAATCGCCCGTCGAGCAGCGTCCGCACTTTCCCGCCGAGAATCAGAGTCTGCGCGCCGCGCGGCGAACTGCCGTAGCGGATGTATTTCTTGGCCAGCGCGGCGGTCTGAGAGCTTTCGGCATGGGTGGCCATCACCAGCTCGACGGCGTACTCCTGGACGTGGCGGGCCACCGGCACCATGCGCACCACCTGCCGCATTTCCATGATCTGTGGTCCGTCCAGCACCGGCTTCACCTCCTCGCCCGCTCCGCGGGTGGTGCGGTTCAGGATGTCGTGCAACTGCTCGCGCGCCGGGAAGGGCACGCGCAGCTTGAACAGGAAGCGGTCGAGTTGCGCTTCGGGAAGCGGGTACGTGCCTTCCATCTCCAGCGGGTTCTGGGTGGCCATGACGAAGAACGGTTCTTCCAGCAGGTGGGTCTTGCCAGCCACCGTCACCTGCTTCTCCTGCATGGCTTCCAGCAGCGCCGATTGCGTTTTGGGCGTAACCCGGTTGATCTCGTCGGCCAGCAGCAGGTTGGTGAAGATGGGGCCGGGCTGGAAGCCCAGCAGCTTCCTTCCATCGCCGCCCTCCTCGACCACGGCCGTGCCGATAACGTCGGCCGGCATCAGGTCGGGCGTGAACTGGATACGCGAGTACTTCAGCGCCACGGCCTGCGCCAGCGTGCGCACCAGCATGGTCTTGCCCAGCCCGGGCACGCCCTCCAGCAGCACGTGTCCGCCGGCCAGCAAGGCAATCAGCACTCCTTCGACCACCTCTTCCTGACCCACAATCACCTTGGCAATCTCGCGGTGAACCTGGGCGATCTTGCGGGCCACCTGTTCGGTCTCCAGCCCGTCTCGTGCCGTGCTTTCCGCCTGCCTCGTCAAAGCGTCCACTACTCCACCCTCGTCGACGGCAATTTCGGATTGCGGATTTCAAGCGCCAGGGAGGTTTGAAATCCGCATTCCGAAATCCGCAATCCACAATTCCCACCCGGTAAGGCCAATTGTGAGACACGACACTAGTTCGGATTCTTGCCTGCGCGCTCGAAATACCGCCGCACGTAAACCCGGTAGCGGAGCGGGATATTTTCCCGCTCCGCGCCGCTCATCGAAGCGAACGTGTTCGGGGCGACGTTGCGAGCCTCGGTGCTCACGGTGGCATCGCCGGCACGGGCGCGCACCTGCGCTTCGCCGTAGAACCGCTGGGCGTCCAGCGGCACCCTCTCGGGAATGAGCCGGCCGGGCAAGGGCTGGTTCCGCGCCATGCGGTCACTGCCCGGTTGCGTGCCGATTCCGGCGTTCGATTTCTGGCCGGGCTGTTGCTGCTCTCCGGAGCCGTCCCGCGCGCTCGCCTGACTGGAATCCTGGCCGGCCTGGCCCGAGCGTTCGCCCGCGGCATGGCCCGGTTGCGAGGACGGCTGGGCGGCCGCCTGGAGCTGCGATTCGCCCTGCGACTCCTGCCCGCGGGAAGCAGCGGACTGGGCGCCGGTCGCGCTGTTCAACAGGTTCTTGATGGCCTGCACCACCGACTGGGCCAGCGAAGGGCGCTGGCTGCCGCCCGTCGGGCTGCCCTGCTCGCCGTGCTGCGCGCCGCGGCTGCCGTTCTGTGCCTGCTGCGCCCCCTGACTGTCCTGGCGGCCGTTCTGCCCCTGGCCGTTGCCCTGCTGCCGGTCGCCTTGCTGCTCAGGCGACGGCGCCTGCTGTCCCTGCTGTCGCTGGGCATCCTGCTGGTCGCGCGAACCCGCGCCGGCAGGCCCGCTGTCCTGGTCGCCCCATCCGGGCTGCTGCTCCTGCCGGAGTGCATTGCTCGCGGCCCGGTCCTGTTCCCGGCCGGCTCGCCCGTCCGCCGCCTCGCCCTTCGTGCCCGATTCGGGCGTGCCGGGCCGCCGATCTTGCGGCTCCGGGCCCCGGTTCTCCGCGATCTGCCGCTGCTCCGCGGCCTTGTGCTGGTTGCGCTCCATGGCGTGGACAATGGGCGACATCATGGCCTTGACCAGCGGGGTCTGCGCCGTCCACTTCCACAGCGCCACCAGCGGCGGCCCCGATTGCAGCCGGTAGGTGAACATGCCGGCGAAGCCGAGCAGCAGGACAACCGCCACGCCCGCGTGCCTGGGCGCCTGAACCGGGAACAATTGAGCGGGCCTGGTCTCGGCAAGATGGGCGAGGGCGTCCTCGCGCTGCCGGCGCACAAACTCCTCGGCCGCTGCGTCAACGCCGCAACCGAGCCGTCCCGCCACGCGGGATAAGGGAGCGGAGCGGCCATCCGCATTAGCGATCGGGACGAATGCGGTCCACTCCCTCACGGTCGCGGCTCGGTTGGGATGCAGCTCGGAAAAGTAATAAGCGGTTGAGAGGCGGTCTTTCAGATGGGCAGCGCTGTCCAGCCGGGCCGCGATCCGGTACAGGTCAGGAACTTGTCGCCAGGCTCGGACCGCAGCCGCCGCCAGTACCGCCGGCGCAAGCGTAAGCGCCGCGACGGCCAGCCAATGAAGCCAGGGACTCAGCGCAGCGGCGGCCAGCAGGCCGGCCAGCAGCAGGGTTCCCCATTGCGCAGAGAAGCTCAGGAAGCAGGTCAGGAAAATGCGGCGCCGCACCAGCTTCAGCGCGTCCACCAGACTGCGCAAATCCGACACGATTATCCTTTCCGTACGGCCCGTTTTTTCGTGCTCAGACTGGCGCCGCCCAGGTAATAAACCCTTCAAAAACATTGATGAAGCGCCGGGGAAAAGGATTCACAGTTGAGCAATTTGGCAGCCAGGGAGGGGTAACAAGGAAATGCGGTTTTAGCCGCAGATTTCGCAGATTGCACAGATTTGATCTTAACGGGCGCAATCTATGCGATCCGCGGCTGCGCTCAGCGAAAAGAGCGGCGCTCGGGTCAGGCGACGGCACGCTGCAGCGCCAGGCGCAGTACTTCGGGCTGCACCAGCCGCGCGAAATCCTCGTAGCGCATGCGGATGGTGTCGCGGTGCGTGCCGGCGTTGAAGACGATTTCCGGATCGCGCGTCAGCGATTCATCCGCGTACACGGGCAGATCGTACAGGTTGCCGAACGGCGGCATGGCCCCGGTCTCGGAATCCGGGAAGAGGCGCGCGAACTCGGCCTCGGTGGCCAGCCGCACTTCGGGCTTGTCCAGCGCCGTGCGCAGCGCGTCCAGGTCCACGCGCAGCGGCGCCGGCAAGACGGCCATGACGAAGCCCTCGCCGGTGTTCACGATCACCGTTTTCGCCATCATGCGTCCGGGCACGTGCTCCTCGGCCGCCACCTGCTGCGCGGTATAGGCCGTGCGGTGCACATGATGTTCGAACCCCACTCGATTCTCTTCCAGGTAGCGCTTCAGACGTTCAGCGATCATGGCGGTCCTCCTTTCGCGGGGCCGGGCTCGCGCCCGGCAATTCCAGGAGTCGTGCCTTCTATTTTGACTTTACCCCTGCACCGGTTCGCGGTCAATAGCGGCCGGCGCTGCAGGTGAAACTGGTGGTGGCCGCCCCCTTCGCCAAGGTGCAGATCGTCAAGGACAACCAATACGTCTACACGGCGGAGCCCGGCAAAGCGGAGGTGCAGTTCACTTGGCAGGACAACACGCCGGCGCCGGGCAAGACCAGCTACTA
>JAPKYU010000017.1 GCA_026394175.1 Acidobacteriota bacterium
GTCCATGTTTTCCAGGCGGTGGTTGTAGCCCACATAAACCGCCGTTCCGGGGTGCAGGATGTAGCTGAGCAGGATGTCGCCGGAAAAGCGCTTGGAACGCTCGAGGGCGCTCAATGCGCCGTTGGGCATGGTGCTGTCGTACTGAACAATGGTGCGCAACGACAACGCGCGGTTGAACTGAAGATTCATCTTCTGCCGGAAGATGGCGTTGGTAAACACGGGAGCGTCGCCCTGAAACTGCTTCACCCGCGTCAGCAGTACGGTGTGGCCCAGCAGCAGGCGCGGCACGGGGCGTAAGTCCAGCGTATTTGACGAATAAAAGCCGGAAGCCTGGAAGGGCGCCAGGCCGGCGGCCGGCTGATAGACGATCTCGCGCCGGAACTGCGTGAACGTGGAAAAGGTCAACCGTTTACTGGCCGCCACCCGGAACTGAACCACGCGCGAGCGCCGGTCGAAGTCCTTCCCCTGGTACCGCTCGTGGTAAAACGGAATGCCGACCCACAACGAGATCTGACGCCGCCACTCAAACCGGTGCCCCAGGCGATAAAACCAGTCCTGGCGCTGGCCGGCATGGTTCCAGATCACCTGGTAGGCGAAGTCCGGTCCCCACATATAGAGGCTCCTGGCGCTGGGCCAGAAGACGTAATCGATATAGCCGCGTGCCTGGCGGATGTCGACACGCGGCACGTAACCGGCGTCGGCGCGGAAATTGGGGCTGAAATCGGTATAGCTTTGCTGAATCATCCAGTGGCGCGCGGAGCGCTGCAGTCCGGCCTGGAAGGCGGTGCCGCGGCGAGTGCCTGGGCCGTCGCCGGTAAAGCTGGAGAGCGCCTGACCGGTCAGGAGAAACTGGTGCGGCAGTTTGATTCGTGTGTCGAGCCCCGCCACCCGGTTAAAAGTCCCTGCGAAGCGCCGCTCGGTGAACACCGCGCCCACGCTGGTTTCGCGCCCCACGTCGCGGGTCACGCGGAAGACCGAAAACGCGGCGCGCCGGCCCGCAGACTCGGGGTCGGCAACCCGGCCCGGCGCCTGGTCATCGGTGACCAGCGCGCCGATGGCCCAGGGCCCCTGCTTGCCGGTCAGGCGCGCGCCGAACTGCGGGTCGGCGATGCGCCGCGTAAAGATCACCTGGATGGGAGTCTGGAAGTAGTTCGAGTTCTCCAGGAAGAAGGGGCGCTTCTCCGGGAAGTAGACCTCGAAGCGCTGGTTCACGGTGACCTGCGGCTCATCGGACTCCACCTGGCTGAAATCCGGATTGATGGTCACGTCCAGGGCCAATTTGTCGCGCAGCACCAGCTTGGCGTCCAACCCGCCGTCCGGCTGGCGTTTCTGGCTGAAGCGGCCGGCGGCAAGGTCGGCGAAGTGCGAGGAAAAAAAGGTTCCGTAGGGGATCAATTGCACGTTGCGACCGGGGGAAATCTGTTCCAGCCCCTCGACTTCGCCGGCCTGCGTCAAGTAACCGGCAATCTTCCGCGTCACTGCCGGCCAGTAGGCGTATTCGCTGTTGCGCGGGATCCGCCGCATCAGTTGGATGCCCCACTTCTGGCTGCCTTGGCTCGGAAACCGCAGGCTCTTGAAAGGCAGCGACATCATCACCACGTAGCCCCACGCGGTGTGCTGCCCGCGCGAATACCAGAGGGTATCGAACGAGTAATCGGTACCCGAGCTTTCGTCAAACAGGGCGTCGGCCTGCACGCCCAGCGGATTGGCCACGAACTGGTAGGCGCGCCGATGGTCGTGGAAGGTATCGAGCCGGACGGAAACGAAATCGTCTTCCTGCAGGAAGCCGTCACGCTTGCTCAGCCGCGCCCGGACTTTCGTCGGCTCCCGGTCTTGGCAGCGAAAGACGATGTAGAGATTGGTTCGGTCATAGCCGAGGTAAACGAGTGTGTCCTGCGTGGCGGGCGCGCCCTCGTTCGGCTCCAGTTGCGTGAAACGGGAAACGGCTGCGCCCGGGGGCGGCTGCTCGGTTGTGTAGTGCTCCAGCGAGGGAGGGCGGTCCAAGCGCTCAATGCGGACAACGGGGGGGGCCGCGCCGGAAAGCACGGACGCAAAAATAGTTGGCACCACCAGGCCCCAAACCCGACCCATGCTCGCGTAGTTTCCCCCAACCCGGCCGATTAGTCCAGCTTTTTTTCGGCTGTGGGCTGTAGGCTGTGGGCTGTGGCCCACAGCCTACAGCCCACGGCCTACAGGCTCAGCCTGATCCGGTCCGGCATTACCGCCCCGTGGTCAGACACGGGCCAGCTTGCGGCCGCGTGCCACCAGGTGGGCGGCCTCTCCGGCGAATTCGCGCCCCTTGTCCATGATTTCCTGTCCGTGCTCTGTCAGGTATTCGCCGGCCCCTTCCACGCTCCTGGAAATATAGCGCCGCGTTTCGCGGCCGCTACGCGGCGCCCACAACAATGCAATAACCGATCCGGCACCGATGCCGGCCAGAAACCACCAGAATTTGCCGCTCATGTCTCCACGATACGCCATTGCTTCCTCCTTGTTCCTGTTGGACGCCGCCTGCCAGGCGATGCGGTACGGCCGGTAGAGTGACGATCCGGCCTGTTGGACGCCAGCGGACAGGCGCGGCTGTTTACTAGTTTGACAACAATTCCCTATTCCGTTGTCCGCTGCTTCTTGCCTGCGGCGTCAGTCCTATATTAGAGTCGGGCGGAAGCGTTAGGGCTTCGAGTTTGTTTCTGGTGAAACTGGAATCCGGCGAGCAGCATCTAGCTAAATGGGCTCCGACACTTGGCGAGGTCAAGCCTAGATGGTGACCATCGTTGTGGGGCTTCTGAAAAGAACGGCGATAGTCGCGGCTACGATCAGCCTTCTTGCGGTCGCCGCCGGGTTGCTTCTGTCCAGGCTGAGCTGAACCAGGGCCTTACTGCCCTCCGTCTTCTGCCTTCCGCCCTCCGCTTTTGGCCTTCTGCCTTCCGGTTTCTACCGTTCGGCTGCCGCGGGTTGCGTGCCAAGAATCGAATCGACTAGAGTTAGCGCCGGAATGAGACAGACACCCGGCGCCGCGGCGCAAGCCGTTGGACTTTATGGCCGCCTGATCTGGCGATGGGAGCATCGCCTGCACCAGCGCGCCGGCGACCGCGTCGTTCGCCCATTCGAGTGGGGCCTGGAATGGCTGGGGCTGAACGATCCGGCCGAGCTCTCCGCTTACGCCGGCCGGGCGGTCGAAGCCAGCGACGAATTCTTTCGTTATGCGCCGGTGAGCGACTACCAGTTCGATGGCCAGTGGCTGCGATTCAGCAGTCCCCTCCCCTCCCGTTACCCGGAAAACAATCTTGTGCATGCCCGCTACTTCCCGGCGCGCAAGGCCGGGGGCCGCGCCGTGCTGGTGCTCCCTCAGTGGAACGCCGATGAGCAGGGACACATGGGGCTTTGCCGCCTGCTGAATGCCTTTGGACTCTCGGCGCTGCGGCTGAGCATGCCCTACCACGACCGCAGGAAACCGCCGGAGACCGAGCGGGCCGACTACGCCGTGTCCGCCAGCGTGGGACGCACGGTGCACGCCAACCGGCAGGCGGTGATGGATGCCCGCGCGGCGCTGGATTGGCTGGCGGCGCGCGGCTACCAGCGCCTGGGCGTGCTGGGCACCAGCCTGGGCTCGTGCATCGCCTTCATCGCCGCCGTCCACGACCCGCGCGTGCGCGCCGGGGTTTTCAACCACGTTTCCACTTACTTTGCCGATGTCGTGTGGCGCGGCTTGTCGACCGAGCACGTGCGCGCCGGGCTGGAGGGGCACGTGGCGCTGGATGACCTGAGGCGCTTCTGGGCGCCCATCAGCCCGGCCAGCTTTGTCGATCGGCTGGCAACCCGCACCGCGCAAGTCGGGCCCCTGCGCACGCTGATTGTCCGCGCGCGCTATGACCTGTCCTTCCCTCCGGACCTCGCCAGCCGATTTATCGGGATGTTGCGTGAGCGCGGCCTGCCCTGCCGGGAGATGCGCCTGCCCTGCGGGCATTACACAACCGGTGTGAACCCCTTCAAATGGATGGATGGGCTGGGCATGTGCCGCTTCCTGGCCCGCAATCTTTGACTGTGGAAATGTAGCGGCGACACATTCACCCCCAGAGCACCGCCAGCCCTCATCTGGCCGCTCGGCCTATCTGCCCGTAGACGTAAACCCCTGGTACAGCCAGACGCCTACGATCACAGCGAGCAGAACGCCGGACGCCGCACCCAGGTATCGGACGTACGGCTCGGAGCGCGTTAATTGCGCCACCACCTGTTTCTGCTCCTGCTCCATTTGCCCCTCGCCGGCGCTCAGGAACAACTGGCCGTCTTCGTGCAGGCTGACTACGGAGCGGTAGATGACAATCAGGATGAGCGCTGCGGTGATGGCGCTCCAGACGATCAGGAGTACAACCAAGAGCGACATGCCGGCCTCCCCAACTGGTTCAACTAGTCGATCAGGCCCCTCTTGGCAGTCATTATACCCCGGCAGTCAAGTGAAAAGAATCAGGCGGAGATGTGAGCCGATGCCGGCCGCCTCCCAGGGGGCGGCCGCAAGGGTGGCCCCTGCAGCGGCCTTGTCGGGGCGCCCGCCCCGGCCTCGTACTATTCAATGTCGGCGAGTTTCACCGCCACGCCGCCGCGCTGGCGGCTGCGCTCGGCCGCCTCGATGAAGGCCATGATCTCCAGCGTCTCGGCGTTGGGGACGGGAGGCGCCCCGGTCTGGAAGAACTTGACGATTTCGGCAACCAGCGGCTTATAAAGGCCGGATGCGCCCGCGGGCAGGGCCTGCACTTTCTTGCCGCCGAAGGCCACCGCGCCGTAATCGTGGGCGCCGTCGCGGATGCCGCGCACCACGCCCAGCCGGCCGTCCTTCCACCGGCCCACCACCACGTCGGTTCCCTCGGCGTGGACCGTGATGACTTCCTCGCACCCGATTCCCAGCAGCGTATACAGCATTTCGGTGGCATGAATGCCGTACCAGAAGAAGCCGGGGTTGGTGGGCTCCAGCGGCGCCGGGCCGTAAGTGCTGGCGCCCTTCAGCCCGCCCGGAGCGTTCTTCAGCTCCGCCAGCCCCGGGGCGTAGCGAAGGCTCGAGGAACTCCACCACGGCGTGCCCGATTGCCGTGCCAGGCGCGCGATTTCCCGCGCGTCGCGGTAACTGGCGGCCAGCGGCTTGTCGATG
Source organism: Acidobacteriota bacterium (assembly GCA_026394175.1). GTDB lineage: Bacteria > Acidobacteriota > Terriglobia > JAJPHL01 > JAPKYU01 > JAPKYU01. Next base: position 5,144 of record JAPKYU010000017.1, read on the forward strand.
AACACCGGCTTCCTGGCGGCCAGCACGGGCCGCGCCTGCTCCAGGTGCACGCGCCCGTCCACGCTCTCCAGCAGCACCGCATCCACCTTGGTGAGCAGCGTGGCAATGTCCTTGACGATCTCGACCTTCCACTTGTCCCGAACCTCGGCGGTGAACTTCTCCACGCGGCCGGCACTGGAGGCCAGGTCCGGGCTGCCGCCCGGGAAGCCGGCCACCACCCGCGCGCCGGCAATGTGATCGGGTGAGCTGGTGTCATTCAACAGCCGGGTGAACGTGGGAGCGTGCGAGGTGTCCAGCCCAATGATTCCGACACGGATCTCGCGCTCCTGCTGCGCCGGCGAGGAACCGGCAACCAGCAGGACGAGCAGGCAACTGAAAAGCAGCTTGTTCATGGCCGCCAGTATAAGACAAGTAGGCAGAAGGCAGGGGGCGGCCGTGTTCAGCGGTGTCCCATGCGCTCGATACCGGCGCGGGCGCGCGCGTTGGCGGGATCCAAAGCCGCGGCGCGGCTGAAGAGGCGGCGAGCTTCGGCCGCGTCGCCTGCCTGCAGCGCCATCTCGCCGGCGCGGGCCAGCGTCTCAGCATTGTCCGGCTCGATGCGCAGCGCCCGGGCGACCGCCTGGCGCGCCGTCGGCAAATCCTGCCGCGCGGCCAGAACCAGCGCCAGCGTGGAATAGGCAAGCGGAGCCGACGGGTTCAGACCAATCGCCGCCCGCAGGTGTTCCTCGGCCTCTCCCATCCGCCCCATGGCGAACAAGGCGGAGCCGAGGTTCATGCGGCCATCGCTGAAGCCGGGGTCCAGCCGCACCGCTTCCTGGTAAGCGGGCATCGCCAGGTCCATGCGCCCCGCCTGGCTGTAGACGACAGCCAGGTTGTTCAACGCACGCGCGGCAAAATCCGGCCGGCCCCCGGCGCGCGCGCACTCCACGGCGCGGCGGTATTCCGCCACCGTCTGGTCCGGTTGTCCCAGTGCCCAGTAGACGAAACCGAGAGCATTGTGCGACCTGGCATCGCGCGGTTCCAGGCGCACCATGGCCTGGGCGTGCTCCAGCGCCCGCTCTGGGGCGCCCCGCCGGATGAATGCTTCCACCAGCAGCGGCCGAATGCGCGGCGCCTCTCGTTCCTGGCTCAGAATGCGCTGGTAGAAAGAGACCTCGTCCCGCCAGGCTCGGTTGAAGGTCACCGTGCGCGCGGCGTACGCACCGACTACGACAACAAGAACCATACCGGGAACCACAAAGCCGCGAAGAACACGAAGTTCACAAAGACCTTCTTTGTGGTCCTTTGTGTTCTTGGCGCCTTTGTGGTGCAGTCGTGCGATGGCCACAGCCAGCAGCCAGCAGAACCCCACCGATGGCAGGTACAGGTAGCGGTCGCCCAGTTCATAGCCATTGGGGTAGCGGGAGCCCGGGAAGCACGGCAGCAAGGCAACCAGGAACAACGCCGCGGCCAGCCATTCCAGGCGGCCACGCCGCCGGAGCCAGGCCGCCAGCGCTACGAGCGCGCCCGCAATGGCCAGGCCCGCAATCGTGCGCCAACCGAAAACCGAGACGGGATATTCCAACCGATGAAAGGCGCTGAACCGGACGGGGGCCACGACCCGGATGGTGTATTCGTAGAGCATCGCCAGCCAGCCGGCCAGCTCCAGCCGCAACGGAAGCCGCGGCCCCCGCAGCACTGGAATCAGCGTGCCCAGAGCGTGCCAACGCAGCGCAAGGTAAAGGCCGATGGCAACCGCCATAGCCGCCAATGTAGGGGCGCCGCTTGCCGCGCCCCTCCGCAGTACCGTCGGCGTCCCGCCGGCCGTACCGCCATGTTCCGCGACCGCGTACAGCCCGAGCATCACCGGCAGCACGATTCCGGTTTCCTTCGACAGCAGTCCAAGCAGGACGCAGGCGCCCAGGCCGGCGCCGGCCAGGCCCTTCCGCCACCCGCACATCGACCAGCCGGCAAGGTACAGCGTGAAACCGAGCAGGAAGAAGAGAGAGCAGAGCAAATCGGGCAGCGCCGAAATCCAGGCGACGGCCTCCACGTGGACCGGGTGGACGGCGAACAAGAGCGCGGCCGCTGCGGCCACGCCCTCCGTTGCCCTCAGCCGCCTCAGCCACCAGAACAGCAGCATGGAGATGCAGGCATGCAGCAGGAGATTGACGGCGCGATAGCCCGTTGCGTTCTGGTGAAACAGCCGCCAGCCCGCATAGAAGGCGCTGTGCATCAGCGGCCGGTAGTAGCTGCCGGCGCCCTCCTGCCCGAAGAACGCCCAGACGTCGGTGGTGAAGATTTTTCGGAGACCGTCGGGCCGGCGCAGAAAGGCGTTGTCCACGATCTGCGGCCGGTCGTCCACCACGAAATCGTTGGGCAGGGAGTTGAGGTAAACGAGGAGGGCCAGGAAACCACAAAGGCACAAAGAACACAAAGTCCACCAAGGCCGTCCTTCGTGTCTCTTTGTACGCTTTGTGTCTTCGTGGTTCACTTGGCCCCGATCGTCGCCAATCCCTGCCGGGCGCGGACGTTGCCGGGCTGAAGATCGAGGGCGCGCAGGAAGCGGCGGCGCGCCTGCTCGATCTGGCCGCCGGCCAGGCACACGTCGCCGATGCGCGCCTGGGTCTCGGCATTGGTTGGATTGAGCCGCTCGGCTTCGGCCAGCGCCCGCCGCGCATCCTCCAGCCGGCCGGCCATGGCGTAGGCGAGCCCGAGGTTGGCATGCGCCTGGTGGAGGGCCGGATCCTGGCGAATCGTTGTCTGCAGCTCCACCATGGCCTCGGGCACGCGCCCCTCGATCAGCAAAAGATAGCCCAGATTGTTCCGCGCAATGGCGCACTCCGGATCCACCCGCAGCGCGTCCCGGTAGGCCTGCAGGGCTTCCTGGTTTCGATCCAGTGACCGGTAGAAAACACCCAGGTTGCTCAGCGAGCGCGCGGCTGAATCGAGGCGGCCCTGCTGGATGCTCAGGGCCGCGGCTCGGCGGTAGTTCCAGAGCGCAAGGTCGGGTTGCTGCAGCAGCGAATAGGCCCGCCCAAGGTTGTTATAGGCGTCCGCATAATCGCCGCGCAGGCGCACGGCTTCCAGCAGCTCGGGCACCGCCTCCGCGGGCCGGAGGCGACGCAGCAGCACGCCGCCGAGGGAGGCGTGCACGTGGAAAGCGCCGGGATTGCGAGCCAGGCCCTCCTGGAAGGCGGCGACCTCATCGCCCCAGTCGCCCATGCGCACCGCGCTTCGCGCCGCAAACACGCCGAGCAGGCTCAGCAGCAGGACAATCGCCCGTCGCCACCCGACTTTCGTGCCCAGCAGCAGCAGGCCGCACGCCAGCAGCCAGCAGAGACCTACCGAGGGCAGGTACGCGGCCCTCTCGGTCACGAACTGTTGCGTGCTCAAGTATGGCAACTGAAACATCGGCAGCAGCGTCAGCAGGTAGATCGCCAGGCCCAATACCTCAGGCCTGCGACGGCGATGGAGCCAGACGCCAAGCACAAGAAACGCAGCCACGCACAGAGCGCCCGCGGCCACGGCAGGATCCAGCGGGCTGCGGCTGACCTGGTAATAGCGGAAAAAACTCAGGTCCATCGGCCACACGGCCAGCGCCGCATAACGATAGAACACGGCCAGGCAGGTATACAGCCGGGCGGCCGGGCTGATCACGTCCCGCGCGTGGACGGGGACCATGCTTCCGAGGGCCTCGAACCGCGCCGCCAGGTACACAACGGTGGCGGCGGTCATGACGCACAACTGCGGCCACACCGCTTTCCACTGCCGAACATCCGTGCGGCGGCAAACCAGCAGCTCGTAGGCAACGAGGATGGCGGGCAGCATGACGCCGATCTCTTTCGAGAACATGGCCAGCAGCAGCAGCAACCCCAGCAGGCCCAGCAACGCCGCTTTCCGTGCCGGTGCCATCGGTGACGCCCGTCCCATCTTCAGGTAGGCCAGCGCCGCCAGCAGGCCGAACAACGAACTGAGCAGATCGGGCGTGCAGGCAATCCAGGCGATGACCTCGCTGTGTACCGGATAGACGGCAAACAGCAGACCGGCCACAATCCCGGCCGCGCGACTGGATGAAAGCCGGAAAATCACGGCCATGACAGCCAGGCTCACGCCGGCATGGAGAACGATATTGAAGAGGTGGAACCAGGCAGGGTGCGCCCCGAATAGATGAAAAATGGCGTAGTTGAACAGGTGCTGCAGCGGCCGATAATAGTTGGTCAGGCCGCCGTGGCCGATGAAGCCCCATACGTGGCTGCTGAACATCTGACGGATGGCGTGCGGATGCACCATGTAGGGGTTTTCCGGGATGATCTCCCAATCATCGTAGGCGAACGGATTGGAGAGGGCGCCGAGGTGCGGAATGATGGCCAGCGCGGCAATCGCGATCCACGGCCAATGCGGTCCAAGGTCCAAGGTCCAAGGTCCAAGGTCCGACAACATTCTGTTGACCTTGGACCTTGAACCTTGGACCTTGGACCTGCTGGAGTTGTTCATTGCCCCTCCCCCATGGCCCGCAGGCCGGCGCGGGCGCGTTGGTTGCCTGGGTCAAGCGCCAATGCCCGGCGGAACTGCCGGCGGGCATCGCCGGCGGCACCATGCGCCAGATAGAGGTCGCCGATGCGCGCCTGCACTTCGCCGCTCTGCGGGTTCAGTTGCTCGGCGCGGCGAAGGCAAGCCATAGCCGAGGGCCACTCCCCCTCGATGGCCGCGGCCAAGCCCAGGTTGGACCAGGCCAGGTCCATGGCCGGGTCCAGTTCGATGGCCGCCTGGAAGTGGCGCTTGGCCTCGCCGATGCGGCCCTGGAGCAGCAGCGCGTAGCCGAGGTTGTTATGCGCGCCGGCGAACTGCGGGTCGGCCGCCAGCGCGCGGCGGGAGGCATCGACCGATTCCTCCAGCCGCCCCATGCTCCGGTACACCACCGCCAGGTTGGCCAGCGCGCGTGAGACGACGAAGCGGCTGCTCTGCTCCTGGCCGAGCCGCGCGGCCAGCAGAAACTCGCGCGCCGCCGACTCCAGGTTGCCCTGTGCGCGGTGAATCAGCCCGAGGTTGACGTGGGGCTCCGGATAGGCGGCATCCAGGCGCACGGCCGCCTCCGTCATTTGCCGCGCCTCGTCCATCCGGTCGCGGCGCATGAGCGCTTCGCCGAGGTTCAGATAAGCGCGCGGGAAGCCGGGAAAATCGGCGATGGTGCGGCGGTAGAAGGCGATCTCATCGCGCCAGTTGGCGTTGGCAAGCACCGTGCGCGCCGAGTAGCCGGCCGCCAGCACCAGAAAAACCGCCACAGCCGCGCGGCGGTTCCAGCGCCGCCCCGCCGCCACCAGCGCGGCCGCCAGCAGCCAGCAGAAGCCCAGCGACGGCAGGTAAGCATAGCGCTCGGCCATCAGCAGACCCACCGAAGCGTAGGGCAGCAGAAAGGCCGGCGCCAAGGGAAGCAAGTAGAAAGGAACAGCCAGCCACTCCGGCCGGCGTCGCCGCCAGAGAAACCAGGCCAGCGCCGCCGTTCCGGCCGCTGTGGCCAGACCGGCGACCACCACCGGCTCGAACGGGCCGCGATTGCGGTCGAGGTAATAGAAAGCGTGGAGCCGCACGGGCAGCGCCTGCACCACCAGGTAGCGGTACAGCAGCCCGATGGCGGTCCACAGGTGCTCACCAGGCGGCACCGGTTTGCTTTGCGCCGGCATCAGCGTGCCCAGCGCGTGAATTCGGAGGGCCAGGTAAACGGCCGCGGCGGCAAGCATCGCGCCGAAGGCTGTAGCGGCGACCTTCAGGTCGCCATTCCCGGCAATCCGCGCACCTTCGGATGGCGACCTGAAGGTCGCCGCAGCCTCATGGCACAGCAGCAGCAGCGGCACAGCTACCGCGATCTCCTTGGAGAGCAGGGCAGCCAGCAGCGCCGGCCCGGCCAACAAGGCCAGCCACACGCGGGCGCGGCCGGCGGCCTCTCGCGCTCGGACATAGAACCAGATGGCCAACAGCGAAAACAGCGCGCACAGCAGCTCCGGGTAGGCCGAAACCCAGGCCACCGCTTCCACATGAACCGGGTGCGCGGCAAACAGCAGGGCGGCGGCCGCCGCCGTCAGCCGATCGCGCCCCAGCCGCGCAATCACCCCGTACGCCAGCAGCGCCACACCCGCGTGCAGCAGAATCGAAACGGCGTGGTAGGGCGCGGGATCGAGCCGGAACAGCCCGAATAACACGTAGAACAGCCCGTGCATCATCGGCCGGTAGAAATTGCTGACGCCGATGGGGCCCAGGAACTGCCAGACGCCGCTGGTGAAGATGCGCCGCAATCCATCCGGCCGCCTCAGGAACGGGTTTTCCACGATCTGCTGCCAGTCGTCAAAGACGAAGCCGTTGGGCAGGATGTTCAGGTAGAGAATGATCGCCAGCGCGGCGATGCCCAGGCAGGTCCATCGCTGGCTTGGAAGAGACCAGGGCGATTGCGGCTGTACGCTTGGAGAAACGTCGGACAAGCAACCGTATTCTAACAGGCTGCGGGCTACAGGCCACACGTTCCAGGGTTTCGGTCAAAGGCCCGCGCCGCCCTTCCGGAGGACTCGGGTGTTCCTGCAGCCTGCAGCCTGTGGCCTGTAGCCTGTAGCCTACTTGTACAGCAGGTACCTGGCGCGGATCTTGCGGAAGGCATTGAGGCCGGATTTCCAGCTTTTGGCGATCTGCCGGGGATCGTCCCCCGCTTTCAGGCGGGCGGCGGTGGCGTCGTTGCCCAGCAGCCGCATGATGCCGGCCACGTCGAACTTGCCGGGATTCAGCTTCAACACCGCGGCCACCATCTCCAGGCCGGCCGTCACGGACCTCAGCGCCTTGCGGTCTGTCAGCAGGACTTCTACTCCTTCGCACTGCTGGTCCTTGAACACGCTGGCATTGGGGGTGAAGCGGCGCGCGATGAAGCGCACGCCTGGGACGCGCCGGGCATTCAGGTAATCGGCCATTTCCGCCGACTTGAACCACGGGGCGCCAACCATCTGGAAAGGCGTATCGGTGCCGCGTCCCACCGACACCTGTCGGGACTCCAGCAGGCAGACGCCCGTGTACAGGATGGCCTGCACCAGGCTGCGCATGTTCGGCGAGGGATTGATCCAGGGCAGCCCGGTTTCATCCATCCACTGGCCGCGCCGCCAGCCTTCCATCTGGATCACGTGCACGTCGGCCCCCAGTTTCTTCTCGCCGTTGTACATGCGCGCCAGTTCCCCGACCGTCATGCCGTGGCGGATGGGCATGGGTATGTAGCCGACGAAAGAAACATACTGTTCGTCCAGCAGCGGGCCCTCGACCCCCACCCCGTTGACGGGGTTGGGGCGATCCAGGACATAAAAGGGAATCTTGCGCCGCCCCGCTTCCTCCACCATGTACCCAAGTGTGGTGATATAGGTGTAGAAGCGGGCGCCGATATCCTGGATGTCGTAGACCAGGGCATCGACGTCGCGCATCATTTCGTCGGCAGGCCGGAAGCGCCGGCCCCGCTCCTCTTCCTTGCGTCCGAGCAGCGGCCCCTGCTCGGGCTTCTCGGGCTTCGGCTGGCTGAGGTTGTACAGGCTGTAAATGGGTACGCCGGTGGCCTCGTCCCGGTCCGATTCGATGTGCGCGTCGTCGCGCACGCCGCTAATGCCATGCTCGGGGGTGAAGATGGCGGTCAGGCGGAGGCCCGGAGCGTGGGCCAGCAGATCGATGGTGCGGCGATAGTCGGGCGTCACGCCCGTATGATTGGTGATGAGCCCGACGCGCTTGTCCTTCAACGGCGCGAATCCCTGCGCCTCCAGCACCTCGATTCCGGTCTTCACCCCCGCCACGGCCGGAACCGCCGCCAGCAGAGCAATCAGAAGTAATGGAAGCATGGCGGTGAGCGTAGCACGGAAACCGATCCGCAGATTTCGGGGATTCCGCAGGCATGCCCGATTCGGGCATGCCGGGCGCCAGGCCCGGCGCTACAACTTGGGCTGATAGGCGACGGCATTCACCAGGATTTGCGCGTAGGCGGGATTCTCTAAATCGCGGACCGAGTGGCCGGCCATGAAATACATCACCCAGCCCTTGCCCGCGGGCTTATACCAGCCGGCGCGGTCCTGCATGTAAGTGATGCCCGACTTGGCGTCGGTGTACTTCATGCCCAGCAGGATGGTCCGCGGCCCGCTGAAGGTGTGGTTCAGGTAAACCTCGGTGTCGGGCAGCGTGAAGCCGTCCAGTTGCCTCTCGCCTCCCTCAACATCCGAGCGCTGGTAAGGAATCCGCTTCTGGTACTTCACGTTGTGGGTGGTGATGTAATGTTTCGGCGCCAGGTTCACGAACTCCAGCGTGACCGGCTCGATCCACTTGTACCCGCCCTGGCTCACGTCACCCTCCGGCAGCGAGATGCCGAGCGTCGGGAACCACTGCTTGTTGGCCCGCTTGGAGGAGCTGATCGAGTGGTGAAGCAGGATCAGCTTTCCACCGCCCGTGGCGTAGTTGACGCAGGCCGTTTCCGTGGGCACAAGCAATTTGCCGTGGATGTAGACGATCACCGAGGAGTATGGGCCGAAATCCGGCGGCAATTTGTCCTGGGTGACGATGGTGCTCTCGACGCCCGCCCCGGCCTTCAGCTTGCCCGCCAGGAACTCCATGGCCGGGACCTCGTCGGCGATGATCAGCACCTTGCCGGCCGCGAACAGCGGCGAGCAGAACAAGATCGAAACCAGAAGCATTCTAACCATTGCGGATCTCCGTGGAGTCAGTGACAAGTGACAAGTGACGAGCCCCTGGCCCGCGACTCATCACTCGTCACTTGTCACTCGTCACTTCAGACGTTGGGAAGCGTGTACGGCGCCCGGTATTCCTTGGTCAGCAGCCGGTTCGCTTCCTTGTCGTTGCCGAAGGTCTCGGTGGCCGGATCGAACTGCACATCCCGGCCGAGCTTGTAGGAGATGTTGCCGAGGTGGCAGAGCGTGGTGCTCAGCCGCCCGATCTCCACGTCGGAATTGGGCCGCTGCCGGCTCTTGACGCACTCGATGAAATTCCCTTCGTGCGAGCCGCCGCCCGCTCTCGCCGTCGGACCAAGCTCGCCGTTCTTGGCGGAAACTTTCCAGCCGTCGCCGGTGAGGACCAGTGTGGCGTCGGAACCGTAGAACGCAGTGTAGAAATCGGTGCGGTCGCGGCTGGGCTCTCCCTGGTGCAATGTGTAATCGAAGGCGAAGCTCCGCAGCTCGAACGACAGCAGCAAGTCGCTGTACTGGTAGTTGACGATTTGCGTATCCGGCACTTCCTTGGCGTCATCGAGCCAGAAGATGCCGCCGGTGGAAGAAATACGGGTGGGCAGGCACTTGTCCATGCCCCGCATCTTCTGGATGGCCCAGATGGCCACGTCGAGCACGTGCACGCCCTGGTTGCCCAGCTCGCTGTTGCCGTAATCCCAGAAGAAGCGCCAGTTGTAATGGAAGCGCATGGGGTTGAAGGGGCGCTTGGGGGCCGGCCCCAGCCACATGTCGTAGTCGGCGCCGGGCGGCGGCGTGCCGTCCGCGGGACGCCCGATGGTGGGCCGCACCTGGTGGATCCAGGCCTTGATCATGCACACCTTGCCCAGCTTGCCGGAGGCCACATATTCAACGGCGCTGCGGAAATGCTCCCCGCTGCGCCGCTGCGTGCCGACCTGGACCACGCGGTTGTACTTGCGCGCCGCCTCGCGCATCTGGTGGCCTTCGTGGATGGTTTGCGACAGCGGCTTCTCGATGTACACGTCCTTGCCCGCCTGGCAGGCCAGGATGGTGGCGCGGGCGTGCCAGTGGTCGGGCGGGGCGATGATCACGCCGTCGATCTCCTTGTCTTCCAGCACCCGGCGAAAATCTTTGACGAACGCCGGCTTCTTCTTCTGGGCCTCGCCGATGTCGTTCCCCACTTTGGCCAGGATGGCGTCGTCGATGTCGCAGAAAGTCTTGAACTCGGCGCCCTGCTTGATGGCGCGCAGCGCCACGCCGCGGCCCTGGTTGCGCCCGCCGATCAGCGCCAGCACAACCTTTTCGTTGGCGCCCATGGCGGACGGGTTGAGATTCACGAAGCCGCCGGCGGCCAGCATCCCGGCGCCCGCGCGCTTCACAAATGATCTGCGATTCTCAGCTTCCATAAATGCCTCCAGCCCTCCAGTCTCCAGCCGCCGGCCTATGCCGCGGCTTTTTTTCGCTTGGCGGCGGGCTCGTTGCCGTAGCCCTTGGCGCCTTCGGCCCGGCAACGCCGCTCGATTTCCTCCGGGTCCTCGCCCAACTCCTTGAGCAACACCGCGTGCATGGTCCGGATCCGCTCCTCCTGGCCGGACCGGCGCGCCAGGTTGTCGAACTCCATGGCATCGGCTTTCAGGTTGTACAACTCGCGCTCCGCCGGGTGCTGGCTGTCGGGCGAGGCGTGGTACACGTACTTCCAGTCGCCGGTGCGCAGCATGGCGTAGCCGGAGCAGATGTTGTGCGCATAGTACTGGCTGACGGCCAGGTCGCGCCAGCGCGTCTTCGGATCGTCGAGCCACGGCGCCATGGAGTTGCCGTTCCAGTCTCCGGGCACATTGGCCCCGCCGACGTCGGCGATGGTTTTGACCAGATCGACCATGGAGCAGGCGCCGCGCCGGCGCTGGCCGCCCGCCCAGCGCGCCGGCCAACTGACCAGCATGGGGATGTGCGCCGCCTGCTCGTACACGCAGTTCTTCCACCACAGGCCGTGCTCGCCCATGTTCTCGCCGTGGTCGGTGGTGTAGATCACCACCGTGTCCTCGCCGAACGGGCTCTTGCGCAGCGCCGCCAGCACCGTGCCGATCTCGTTGTCCACCCATTCGGTCAGGCCGTGGTAGAGCTCGCGCCCGCGGCGGGTGATGTCGGCGTCGTACTCGGTCACGCCGAAGCCCCAGCGCAGATGCTTGTAATTGAGCGGCATGGTGTCGAAGAAGCCCTCCGGGATCACCGGCATGGCCACCTTGCCCTGGTAGTTCCGGTAGCGATTCTCGGGAACGGTCAACGGAAAATGGGGCGCCAGGTAGCCGGCAAACAGGAAGAAGGGCTTCTCGGAGCGGCCGCGCTGGGACAGGAACTCGAGCACGCCGGCGGTGACGCGGCGATCGTGTCCCAGGATGGAAGATTCGTCCCCGGTGTGGAAATCGGCGGCGCGGGCGCGGCCCGCGGCGACGTTGACGGTGGTGTCGTCGGCCGCGCGGCGGCCAACCCGCCCGGTCATCACCCCGTTGTTCATGTTGCCGCCGATTTCGATGAAGCCGTAACGCCGGTCGGAGGCGTAATGCTGCTTGCCGCACAGGAACGACTCGTAGCTGGCGGCGTTCAGGATGCGCGGCAGCGCCGGAAAATCGTCGCTGGGCAGCGAGCAGGCGTTGTTCAAGGCGCTGACGCGGTGGACGTACTTGCCGGTGGTGAAGGCCAGCCGCGAAGGCACGCACAGCGGCGAGTTGCAGTAGGCGTCCTCGAACACCACGCCGCGCTCGGCCAGCCCATCCAGGTACGGGGTGCGCACCAGCTTGTTGCCGTAGCAGCCGGCGATGCGGTGGTTGTGCTCGTCGGACATGATGACGAAAATGTTGGGCCGCCGCTCTCGCGGGCCCGCGCGCCGCTGGGCGTCGAGCGCGGTCGCCGCCAGCGCCGTCGCCGCCGTCTTCAGGAAGTCGCGTCGATTGATGGCCATGGAATCAACTCCGTGCCTGGGATTGGACCCGCAATTTTACGCCGAGTTGCCCGTTTATCGCCAGAAAGTTGAAGCCCTGCGAAAATTCCTCGGATGGGCGGCGCGATCCGTGGAGGAAACCCCAGCCGCCCCGTAGCGGAAACGAAAAAGGGAAGGTTGGCTCAACGGAGCGCCGGCGCGCCGCTGTGATCATTGAACTCGACCGGCGGCGTGCACCAGACACCCAGGGCTGCTGGTGGACAAGAAAATGCAGAGAATTAAGGGCGTCAGGTGGTCGTGTAAGAGTTGTACTCTGGCTCGGTCAACTCAAGCGCGAAGCGGCGGAGTTCCGAAATCTCCTCGTTTTCCGTTCGGCTCGAATGAGAATCGGTCGCCAGATCTCGGTCCGATTCTTCGCAAGCCTCTTGGAGCTTTTCGAATACGATTGTGAAACGGCCCATTCCCCCTCCGACTTCATGATACCACGGGTTTCTTGGACTGCGCTTCGATCTGCCGCCGGACATCTGATACATCAACCGGGTTACCGCAGTTGGGGCAGTTCGTTATCAAATCGCACCACCCATTTCATGCCAGTTTCCACAGTCCAGCCTCGAGGTTCGCTCACATCGGGCACAGTTCTTCCGCGATCCAAAATGAGATAGCATTGGCTGCTTATGACATCCAAGGAGACGAGGAGACACACGATGGGAGAAACGTTCGGCCGGAGGGGCTTCTTGAAATCGCTTGGCAGCACGGCGGCAGCCGGTTTGGTTGTGGGCGAGGAGCTGGAGGCCTACCCGCAGAACGTCAACCGCAATTCGAAGCCCTCGGAACTGAGAATCACCGATATGCGCATCGCCTGGGTCACCGGCGCGCCGATGAATTGCCCGCTGATCCGCCTTGATA
>JAPKYU010000598.1 GCA_026394175.1 Acidobacteriota bacterium
ACCAGGTAACGATGTCAAATCCCGGAACGATGGGCCTGAAGTCGGATTGCAATACTGAAGGCTATGTGCTCGCCTCGTATAACCATGGCACTCTCGCGGCCGATGGTTCCCTGTTTGACAACGTTGCCGCCGGCGGTTGGCGTGTCCCGCTTAACCTGGACCTGCTTACCGGGGACCCCGGGGTGTCGTGGACGCGCACGTACGATGCCGGAAGGGGAACGTCCGGCGTCTTCAACGGTTGCTATGGAGAAACCTACGCAAACGTTCCCCCCGGCACCGCCAACCTCGGCTGTTACGGCCGCCTGTGGATCATGTTCGGAGCGACGAAGGGGTCCACGGTTACCTTCCTTTGGAACTTCGACTGTTACGAAGCGCAGGGGACCAGGAAGAATCAAACCATCCGGGAACACTTCAGCATGTCGTCGGCCCCGATTCCGTTTCCGGCGTGGACGGGCGGGGACATTTCGGGGCGTGTACAGGGCACATTCGACGTGAGGTACTACCTGAACGGCACGCTCGTCAAGTCACTGACAGGCGGTCTGGGACGCCACTTCGACTTTGATCTCGGCATCAAGAAGCTCCCGCTTCCGTAGAGAAGCGCCGCACAAACCGGGTAGAGGACCGATGGAGGCTTCCTGGAGGACTGCGGGCCGATTTTGCCCTCGGCCCTCCGGAGAAGCCGTGGAGCGTAAGCGAGCGAGTCGTCGCTCGGGATCGCGGCGCTTGACCCGCTCACTCAGAAGCTGTGAAAAAAACCGCCTCGCGCTTCTGCGGGTCAGATGTAGCGGCGACCCCGCTCTGCGTGGTCGCCACTCCAGTGACTTCCCGATGCAGATAGCGGTCTGAAGACCGCCGCTACAGATTTATTCACAGCTTCTCACGCTCCACGGCTTCGCCGGGACAGGTCACGGCTCTGTTGTGGTGTTGTCGATGATGGAACTTTACTGAATCAAGACAGTTCCACGATCCGTTCCAGATATCAACTGCGTATGGTGTTCACTCGCGAGGTGAACCACCATGAAAGAGCTGCGAATTGGCCTGCTCCTGCTTCCCATGCTGATGGCGCCGGTGGCCGTCGCACAGAACAAAGGCGGGCAAACGGAAACCGGAATCGTCGTTGCGAAAGTCCTGTGGTCACAGCACCTGGAGGCAGGTGACCAACTGGAAAGAAAAGGGAACTTCGCGGAGGCGGAGAAAGAATACGTGGCGGCGGTCAAGGAAGCAGAGCGGGTTGAGGGCGGCGAAGAGGCCTTAATCACGTCACTCGCCGCATTGGCCGTGATGTACGGCCGCCGAGAAAAATTCCCTGCCTTGGAACAAATTGCCAGACGCGTGCTGCCCTTGAGCGAGAAGGTGTACGGCCCCGATCATCCGACGACGGCTGCCGCGCTTAATAACCTCGCGGAGAGCCTGCGGGGGCAGGGCCAGACCGATGGCCTGGAAGCCCTCTATCGGAGGGCGCTGGCAATTCGTGAGCGCGTTTTTGGACCCGATTCCGTGCAAGCAGAAACGGTCCTTCACAATCTGGGCAGCCTGTACGAGAATCGCGGCCAACATCGTCAAGCGGAAACGGCACTCCGGCGCTGCGTGGAGATACTGGAACGAACCGCGGGATCGGGCGATTCCCGCGTGGCGCTGGCACTGTCGAACCTCGCGCACGTTTACACGATGCAGCGCTCCTTTACCAGGGCCGAACGGTTGCTGACTCGCGCTCTGGCGATTGCAGAAGAGACGTTGCCACCCGGACACGCCGACCTGGCGACGGTGCTGAACAATCTGGCCAGCGCGAACTTATGTCAGGGTAGGTACACGCAAGCCGAACCGTTTTACCGGCGGGCACTGGCGATTAAGGAGAAAGCGTTGGGGCCCGATCATCTCGAGGTTGCGGTGGCGTTGAATAATGTCGCCGAAAATCTGCGCGTGCAGAAACGATACACCGAGGCCGAGGCACTATACCGGCGAGCATTGGCAATCTGCGGAAAGATGGAAGGCGCCCGCAATCCCAGGACTGCCGCCATGCTCGCAAACCTGGCTCTCCTCTATAGCCAACAAGGACGCTATACGGAGGCCGAACCGCTCTTCAAGCAGGCACTTGCCATCGACCAGGAGTCAGCCGCGTCCGGAAACATGGACACAATCCGCTTGCTTACCGGCTATGCCAAGCTGCTGCGTGGGACGAAACGCAAAGCCGAAGCCAAAAGGCTTGAGGAGCAGGTCAGGGCGCTCGTTGCGGAACTTGCCAGCAACAACTACAGCCGCTTCACGGTCGATGTGCGCACTTTGGCAAAACCCCACCCCGACTATTCGCTGGGCCACCCGCAGTGAAGCAATCAGCGTAGTGCGTCTGCCGGCGCAACCTCGCCGTTTCCTCACGACGACTGCATCAAGATCAAGCCATGCAGGTATATAAGGGTGCCGGCGTATCAAGATCCGGGCTGAGGGCTGTAGGCTGACGCCGACTGCGGGGATTCCGGCCGACAGCCCACGGTCGAATCCCGCTGCAATCGCGATGATGCGGTCTTCGTAGCGCTTCAGAGAACGCTTTACGGCACCCTCCGGCCTTTGTTTTTTAGCCAGAACACGATGCCTGAGGAGATCGTGGAGCGTTTCGCTTTTTCTGGCGTCTATGGCACCCTGCTTGGAGATCTTCGTGCCCTTGGTGCCTCTGTGTTTCACCTGGCGGTTGCGGCGCTAGCCGCTCTATGGGATCTGCCGCGCCGGGGGTCAGAAACGGTACAGGTACGAGATTTTGGCGAAGAATTGGCGGTCGGCCGGGTACTGCGCCTCGGTCCGAATGCCGGACAGCAGCTCCTGCCGGACCGGCCCGATCAGCCGGGCGCGCCCCTCCCGGATCAGCTCCGCCAGCTCCTCCCGAACTGCGCGTTCCCCTGCGGTTAGCTGCCCGGCTTGCCGGCGGAGCGCAACCGACCAAACGGAAGTGTCCACCAGTACCATCATGTGCGTGTCCGGCCTCGCTGCTGTTTATAGCCGTAGGTAGGGGCATACTCGATGGTCCCAAATCGTTTGATCAGCCGGAGTTGCCTGCGGCGGCTCACGTACTCTTCCAGGGCCGCGGTCACCGCTTCCTTTTTCGTTCTGTGGCCTCCGATGCGGCGCGCCTGCGCGATCAGTTTGTCGTCCAGAGCCAGATTTGTCGCCATTTCTCGCACCCCCAAACGTGATTCTACACACACCAATGTGTGGGGGCAAGTGTCCATCTGCGACTGCTGGACGGCTTCCCGCCAGTTCACTCAGTCGCAGATTCCACAGGTCAGGGCGCGCTGGTTGCGGCATAATCGGTGGAATCGTCGAAAGGAGTAACCGATGAAACGGACCACAAACGATGCGGGCATGAATCGCAGGGAATTTCTATCAGCCACCGCTGCCGTGGCCTGCGTGCCCATTTCCCAAGGCGCCTTCGGCCAGGAGCTGCCCGGCGAGCAACTTCGGCCAGCGGGGATGCTCGGCAAGCTGCGCAAAGCGGAGGGCGAGACGCCCATTGCCGGCGCAGCCTGGTACGTGGCCGAAAGCGAGGGCGACGGCCTGCGCTACGCCTTCCCCGCCGGCGCGCTGGCCAAAGCCAAATACCTGGCGGCCGACATGCTCCTGGACGGCGCCACGCTGGTGGTCTTCTCGCTGCGCCTGCAGGAGGGCGAGAAGGGCCGCGCCTTCCGCCTCAACTTCGGTGGCCTGAATCAGTGTTCCTTCCGCCTGCGCATGGACCTGGCGCTGGTGGACCAGAACCGCTGGCTGGTGGAGCGCGAGGGCGCGCTGCTGAAGCCGATGTGCGGCGGCGACCGCGTGGACCTCGACAAGGTGGACCGCATCACGCTGGCGGTGGCCCGCAAGAGCGCGGCGCCGGCCCGCTTCTGCATGACCGCCCTGCACGCCGCGCCCGCCGAAGTTCCCAGGCTCGAGAAGCCCATCCTGCCCAAGGGCCCGCTCATCGACAAGTTCGGCCAGAGCACGCTGCACGATTGGCCGGGCAAGACGCGCACCGAGGACGAGCTGAAACAGCGGATCCAGGAGCAGCTCCAGTCGGCGGCGAAGCAGGAATGGCCCGCCGGCTTCTCGCGCTGGGGCGGATGGAAGGCCAAGAAGATCGGCGAAGCCACCGGCTTCTTCCGCAGGCACCATGACGGCCGGCGCTGGTGGCTGGTGGACCCCGACGGCTATGCCTTCTGGTCGGCCGGGGTGGATTGCGTCCGGGTGGACAGCGACGCGCGCTACGACGGGCTGGAAACGGCGCTGGCCTGGCTCCCCGATCCCGGCGGCGAATTCGCCGACATCTATGGGGCGCGGCGCGGCCGCGCCGGCAAATCCATCAACTTTCTTGCCGCCAACATGATTCGCGCCTTCGGCGCCGCCGGCTGGCGCGACAAGTGGGCCGCCGTGGCGCTGGCGGAAATCAAGCGCCTGCGGTTCAACACCGTCGGCAACTGGTCGGACTACGAGTACGCGGGCAAGGCGCGCTTTC
>JAPKYU010000218.1 GCA_026394175.1 Acidobacteriota bacterium
ACCGCGGTGAACATCCAGCGCCAGCCGACCTGGCCGTTCCAGGACTGGCGGATCATTTCGGCCGTGGCCCCGTCCGCCACTTTCTCGGCGATCAGCCAGTTGACGGCCTGCGCCCCCAGCACGCCGATGACGATGGTGAGCTGGTTGATGGCCACCAGGCGCCCGCGCAAATGCGCCGGCGCGATCTCGGCGATGTACATGGGCGAGAGGTTGGAGGCCATGCCGATGGCCACGCCGCCGGCCATGCGCCAGACGACGAACTGCCAGAACGTCGGCGCCCAGCCGGTCAGCACCGAAGAGACAGCGAACAAACAAGCGGAGGCGATGAGCAGGCGCTTGCGGCCGAGCTTGTCGCTCAACGCGCCCGACAGCAGCGAGCCCAGCAGGCATCCCAGCAGCGCGCAACTGTTGGCCCAGCCGCTCAGGGCCTCGCTGTTCAACTGGAAATACTTTTCGAAAAACGGCTTGGCCCCGCCGATGACCACCCAGTCGTAGCCGAACAGCAGCCCGCCCAGCGCCGCGATCAGCGAGATGGTCCAGACGTAGCGCAGGTTGTATTGGGCCGTGGAGTCGCGCTGCCCGGCCGGCGGGGCGGTGTTCATCGTTCCTCCAGTGCTGAACGAATCGAAGAAGGTAGCACGGAAGCAGGAATGGGACGCAGATAAACGCAGATGAACGCAGATCGCGCCGCGGAAAACGGGCCAAGGTTCGGGATTATCTGCGTTTATCTGCGTTTATCTGCGTCCCATTTCAGGGAACGCTGCGAAGCGGCACGCGATTGGCGTCGCGCAGCGTCAGGCGCAAAGCGCCAGCGCCGTCCGTCCCATAGCTGGGCCGGCCCAGCACCCGGATGGTTACGTCCTGCTCCTCGGGGATGAAGAACGCGCCGAAACCGGTAAGGCCCGCGGCGACAAACCCGCCCGCGTCCACGCCGCCGGCAAAGGCGACGGAATTCAGGCCGAGCTGGAAGGTGGTGCGCGGCCCGGAGTCGCCGCCGCGCACTTCGACAATATAAAAGCCGGCATCGAGCTGTTGCTGGAACTCGACGGCATTCACGCCGAATCGCTCGACGCCGACCGGCCGGCGCTGGGCATCGAGAATGCGAATGCCCACCCCGGCCTTCGCAGCGTCCCATCCAGGCAGCACCTGCGCGTTCAGTTGCAGGCTCACGAGCTGGGCCGAAGGTAGATAGAACGCGCCGAAACCCGGCGGCAAGCGCCGTTCCTGGATGGCGCCGCCCAGGTTGAATCCGCCGGAAAGCGTGCCCTTGGGCGCCAGCGCTTCCATGCCCCAGTAGCCCTCCGGCTCGCCCTCGCCGAGCGTCACTTCGGCGATGTAGAAGCCCGGAGCCAGGTGCATGGTCATGGCCGGCTCGGGGATGCCGCTGGCGGGGTTGAGGAAAATCCTGCGGATGCGGTTGTTGCCGGTGTCAACGACGTACAGGTTGCCGAGGGCATCGAGCTTGACGGCCAAGGGCTGGTTCAGTGCGGCGGCGGTGGCCGGCCCACCATCGCCTCCATAGCCGGCCTCCCCGGTCCCGGCTATCACCGTGTTCGCGCCTCCGACCCGTTTCGTCACTACGTTGGCGCAGCCGGTTGGGGGGGTGTCGTAGCACGCGGTGTCGGTAAAGTAAATGGCGCCGGAAGCATCCACCGCCGGCTTGCCCGGCCGGATCAGTTGCGGAACCGCGAGAGTGCGCGTTCCGTCGGGAGCGATGCGCGTGATTCCGCCATCGCGGCGCGCGTAGCTGAGCGCCTGCGTGGGAACATAGAGCGCGCCATCGGGCCCGGCGGTTACCGCCATCGGGAACAACAGGGATGTGGCCACGGTGGTGATGATGCCGCCGGGCGTCACTTTGCGGATGCTGCCTGCCAGCGGGTCGGCGATGTAGAGGTTGCCGAAGCGATCGAAGTCCAGATCGTAAATCGAGTTGAAGGCCGCCTGGGTAGCCGGGCCGCCATCGCCCGCGCCCTGGGAGGGCGAAAGGCCGCTGCCGGCGAACGTGGTGATGATGCCGCTCGCGTCCACCTTGCGGACGCGCACGGCTTGGCTGATGTAGACATTGCCGGCGGCATCGACCGCCACGCCGGTTGGCAGGTTCAACAAGGCCCGCGTGGCCGGCCCACCGTCGCCCGCGTATCCGGGCGCGCCGGCGCCGGCAAACGTGGTGATGACGCCGTTGGGCGCCACCTTCCGCACGCGGTTATTGGTGGTGTCGGCGATATACAGATTGCCGCCGGCATCCAGCGCTACGCGGGTGGGGCCTTGCAGGGCCGCCTGCGTGGCCGGCACGCCTTCGCCGGAAAAACCGAAGTTGTTATTGCCGGCGAAGGTGCCGATCAAGCTGAGGCCGCCGCGCGGGTCCAGTGGCAGACCGGCGGTCGTGATCCGGCGCACCCGGGCATTGCCGGAATCGGCGATGTACAGGTTTCCGGGCGCGATCACGGCGATGCTGGTCGGGATGCGAAGCGCGGCGGCGGTCGCCGGCCCGCCGTCGCCGCTGAAATCCTGCGCTCCAGTGCCGGCCAGCGTGCGGATGGTGCCGTCGGGCAAGACCAGCCTCACGCTGTGGTTGAACATGTCGGCGATGTAGGTATAGCCGGCGGTATCGACGGCCACGGCCGCCGGCCAGTTCAACATCGCCTGTGTGGCGGGGCCGCCGTCGCCTGCGTAGCCGCGTGTGGTTCCGGCGATGGTGGTAATCACGCCGTCCGCCCCGACGCGACGGATGCGGTCGTTAAACGTATCGGCAATGTAGATGACGCCTGCCGCATCCACGAACACGCCGTAAGGGCTGTTCAACGCCGTGGATGTAGCCGGCAGGTTGTCGCCGGTAAAGCAGCACTGGCCGTTGCCGGCGACGGTGCTGATGATTCCCTGCGGCGTGACTTTGCGGATGCGGTTGTTGCCGCTGTCGGCGATGTAGAGGTTGCCGCGGGCGTCGAAGGCCAGTCCCTGCGCGCGGTTGATGTAGGCCTGGGTAGCGGGACCGCCGTCGCCGGCGAAGCCGTTCACGCCAACCCCGACGACGGTGGTCATCGAGCCGTCGAGTGAAACCCGGCGCACCCGGCTGCCGCCGTCATAGCCATCGCCTTCGAGGAAATACGCATTACCGGCGGCATCCGCGGCAATGCCCCAGACCGCGACCAGGGGCAGCGAGGCGGCCGGGCCGTCGCCGCCCAATCCGTATGTGCCATTCCCCGCGAGCACCGCGAGCGTCCCACCGGGCGTGGCCTTCAGCACCAGGCGATTGAAATTGTCGGTGATGTAGACATTGCCCGCCGCGTCGGTTGCGATGCTCTGCACCCGCCCCAGCGGCGCGTCCGTGGCGGCGATGGGCGTCCGCGGAAACGAAAACGCGCCCCCGCCCGCCACGGTGGTGATGATGTTCTGGCCGAGGAGCGTTGACGCTGAGAGAAGCAGGACGAGTATCGCCGGAGAATAAGTGCGAACCGAATTAACTTTCATGGTCAAAACTCAACGCGGGCGCGGCGGCGGGAACTACATATAGTGTTTCGCTTCGGGGCTGATCTGTCAACCCGGAATGACGAGTGGCAAACAAGGGGTGTGGCGGCTGAACACGAAGACTCGAAGGAGAACGCTCTGTCAATCGCGCTTCCCGCGGGCTTCTTTGCGGGCCTTGCGCGCTGGGCCGACGGGCAGGCCGCCCTCCTGGTTGTCCGGGGCTTGGCGGAACAGGCGGCGGCGCTCCTCGTCGGAAACAGACGCGTAGTCGGGCGTCTTCATGCCGGCGATCTTGACCGGCGCGGGCTTGTCGGCGCGCCAGCGGGCGAGCTGCTTCTTGAAACCCTCCACCAGGCCGCGGTGTTTAGGCGAATCGGCGAGGTTGTTCTCTTCCTGCAGGTCCTTCTGCATGTCGTACAGCTCATACGGCCCGCTGCCCTCCAGGCTGTTGTCGATGAACTTGAATTCCGGCGTGCGGATCATGCCGTCGCGAAGCTGCGCGTAAGCCAGGTCTTTCCATTTCGGATCGCGGCCACGCGCCAGGCTCACGAAGCTCTTGCCCTGCACGCCCTCGGGCACCGGCACCCCGATGGTTTCCAGGATGCTGGGCGCCAGGTCGGTGTTCTCAACGAGCTTGGATTCGACACGGCTGCCCGCTCCCTGATCCCGCGGAGCGGGACGGCTCTGTTGCCGCATTGCCGGCTCGCGCCAGATCAGCGGGATGTGCGAGGAGCCTTCATACATGATGCCCTTGAACCAGCGGCCGTGCTCGCCCAGCATGTTGCCGTGGTCGGCGGTGAACAGCACCAGGGTGTTGCCGGCCATGCCCAGTTGCTCCAGCTCATCGAGCAGCCGCCCGATCTGCTCGTCGGTGTGCGTCACCAGGCCGTAGTAGGCGGCGCGCATCATGCGGATAATGCGCTCGTCATCCACGTAGTGCCGCAGGCGCTGGCCGCGCTGCTGGGCCCGGATCTCCTTGGCGTTGGGCGGCAGCTTCGGCACGGGGATCTTGTCCGGGTCGTACATTTCCAGGTATTTCTTGGGCTGCACCGAAGGCGAATGCGGCTTCAGGTAGCTGGTGAACAGGAACCAGGGCTGCGCGTTGCCTTTGCGGCCGCGCAGGTAGTCGATGGCGCGGTCGGTGATCCAGTTGGACTCGAAGTCCTCGGGCGCGTGCTTGAACACGCCGTAATCCCGCCCCAGCGCATCCTCCGGCCAGGGACAGGTCCCCGGCACAATGGGCCACTTGGCCGGCGAGCCGTACTTGTTTTTCAAAAACCCGCTGTAGCCCAACTCCGGCGTCGGCCCTTCGCTCGAGAACGACCAGAACTGGTCGAAGCCGAAGCCGTAGCGCACCGGCGCGTAGTGCAGCTTGCCGGAGATGGCCGTGTGATAGCCGTAATGCTTCAGGATCGAAGGCAGGTAAATCTCGCCGTTGTTGGCCGGCGCCCCGTTCATGATCATGCCGTGCACGTGCGTGTAACGGCCAGTGAAGGCCGAAGCGCGCGCCGGCGAGCACACGGGCGAAACCGTGTAAGTGTTGGCGAAGCGCACGCCCTGGGAGGCCAGGCGATCGAGGTTAGGGGTGCGGACGATGGGGTGGCCGGCGCAGCCCATGGCGTCGGCGCGCATCTCATCCACCATGATGAACAGTACGTTGGGCCGGGCCGCCGCCGCCGCCGCCGCCTGCCCCCGCAACGCCAATCCCCCGAGCATTCCACCGGCGCCTGCCAGCAATTCGCGTCGAGTGATCTGAGACCGCATGGTTACAACTCCTGGGAGCGATATCCGCAGATTTTGCGGATTCACGCAGATTTGCCGCAGGGCCGAAACCCAGAATGGTACACCACCCAGACAGTATTTCTTCAACACAAAGACACAAACCAAGGCATCTTCGTTTATATTTGCTGCACGGCACGAAAGGAGGTGCCCCGATGAAGACACACACCGCATTGCTGGGAACCCTGCTGGCCGTCGGCCTGATTGTCCCGGCCTCGCAGGCACAACAGAAAGAGAGCCCACCGGTCAGGCTGACGATGATCGCGACGAATCTCTACGCGCTACTGGACGGCTCCGGAGCCCGGGGCGGCGCATTTGTCGGCGACACCGCGGTTCTTTTGATCGACGCGAAAATGGATCAGAAGTCGGTCAATCAGACCATCGCGGAAGTCAGGAAGATCACCGATAAACCCATCAAGTACCTGATCAACACGCACAGCGACGGCGACCACGTGCGCGGCAATCAATTCTTTCCCGCCACGGTCACGTTTATCGCCCATGAGAACTGCCGGAAGGATTTCTTCCTGGCCGGCCGGGACGGGGCCGCGTCGGAATGGAACAAGCCCGAACTGCTGCAGTTCGTTCCCGGCGTCACGTTCCGCGACAGGATGGACCTCTACCTGGGTCCGAAGAAAATCGAGCTTTGGTACTTCGGCGTGGGGCACACCACGGGCGATATCGTCGTCTTTTTCCCGGCGGAGAAGACGGCGTTCATCGGCGACCAGGCATTTGTCACCAGGCCGCAGCTCATTCACAGTTACAAGGGCGGCAATTCCTTCGAGCACGTCAAGACGCTGACGAAGATGCTGAACACGCTGGAGGCCGACAGGTTCTACAGCGGGCACGAGGAGGTGCTGGATCGCGCCGCCATCCGCAAGCATATCGAGGAAATGACCGCGATGCAGGAGAAGGTCAGGACGCTCGTCGCCCAGGGGAAAACGCTGGCCGACCTCAAGGGCCAGTTCAAAGAAGGTGAAGCCCGCCTGATCGAAGCCATCTATCAGGAAGTGGCCAAAGCCCCGCCGCGGTGAGCAGGTGCCAGGTGCAGTACCCCGACACGTGGCGGTGGAAACGCTGACACAGAACACGTGTCAGGGGCGACACCGGCGGTCCACAGACGCCGCTCCGCCCCAGGGAAGCCGGCCACCGGATTGGCAGGCGCGCGGCAGGCAAATTGCTCCATAATCCGCAGGTAGACTGCGATGGCCCGCTCGGCGAAGCTGACGATCATCGGAATGGTAGTGATTGCGCTGGCGGGCGCGACTGCGCTGCTGCTACCGCAA
>JAPKYU010000401.1 GCA_026394175.1 Acidobacteriota bacterium
AGCACCGGCTCCAGCAGCGCCCAGCAGGTCTCCACCGTTTCGCTCCAGGCAAAGTGCGTGGCATCGCCGCGCATGGCGTCCAGCAGCAGCGTTTCATAGGCTTCCGGCGCGGCCGCGCCAAACGAAGTGCCGTACCGGAATTCCATGTTGACGGGGCGGACGTGCAGCTCCTGCCCCGGCACCTTGGCTTCAAAGCGCAGCGAGATGCCCTCATCGGGTTGGATGCGGAAGGCAAACAGGTTGCTTTCGAGCTGGTCCAGCGGCGTTTCGGGAAACAGGCCGAGTGGCGGCCGCCGAAAACGTACGGCAATCTCGGTGACGCGGCGGGGCAGGCGCTTGCCCGAGCGCAGGAAAAACGGCACGCCCGCCCAGCGCCAGTTGTCGATGAGCAGGCGCAGGGCGGTGAAGGTCTCGGTGCGCGAGTCCGCGGCCACGCCCTGCTCCTGGCGGTAGCCGGGCACGGCGGCGCCGGCGATGGCGCCCGGCCCGTACTGCCCCCGCGCGGCGAGGCTCGCGGCCTGCTCGCGCGCCACCGGCCGGATGGCCCGCAGCAGTTTCTCCTTCTCCTGCCGCACCTCGCGGGCCCCAAACGCCGCCGGCGGTTCCATGGCCACCAGCGCCAGCAACTGCATCAGGTGGTTCTGCACCATGTCCCGCAGCGCGCCCGACTCCTCATAAAATGCGCCGCGCTCCTCCACGCCGATGCTTTCGGCCACCGTGATTTGCACGTGGTCCACGTATCGGCGGTTCCACACCGGCTCGAAAATCCCATTGGCGAATCGAAACACCAGGATGTTCTGGACCGTTTCCTTGCCCAGGTAATGGTCGATACGGTAGACCTGCTCTTCGCCGAACACCCGCTGGAGCAGGCCGTCGAGCTGGCGCGCGCTGGCCAGGTCGCGCCCGAATGGTTTTTCGACGATGATGCGCGCCCAGGGTTGGCCCACGCCCTGACCGCTCGCGGCAACCTCCGGCAGCACGGCGGCCGGGCAGGCCAGCCCGGATTCACCGAGGCGGCGAATGATGGGCAGGAAGGCGCTGGGCGGGGTAGCCAGATAGAACAGCGAGTTGCCGCGCGTGCCCGTTTGCCGCGCCAGGTTTGCCACCACTTCCTTCAGCCGGCTGTGGTGCAGAGGATGATCGTATTCCACCGGCAGGTAGAACAGCGAGGCGGCGAACGGCTCCCAGACGGCCGACTGGAAGGGGATGCGGGAGAACTCGGCGACGGCGGCCCGCATCCGCTCGCGGAACTGGGCGTCGTTCCATTGGCTGCGCGCCGCGCCAACCACCGAGAAGCCGCCGGGCAAACGCTGCTCGGCGGCCAGCGCGTACAGCGCCGGCAGCAGCTTGCGGCGCGTCAGGTCGCCCGAGGCGCCAAAGATCACGAACGTGCAGGGTTCGGGGGTGTGGGGAAGGCGCAGGCTCTCGCGCAGCAAATTCATAACAGGTGCCAGGTTTTAGGTGTTAGGTGCTAGGTCAGAAGTGCCAGTGCCAAGCGTTATGCGGACGGTCGCCAAGAACCTGGCACCTGATACCTAACACCTAACAGCTATTTTCCCGCGCCGGCGGTCATCACCATCGGCCGCTTCGCCTCCGGCCAATCCACGTGGTAGAAATTTCCGCGCGGCTGGTCGGTGCGTTCGAACGTGTGCGCGCCGAAAAAGTCACGCTGGCCCTGGATGAGGTTGGCCGGCAACGAAGCCGAGCGGTAGCTGTCGTAGTAGGACAGCGCCGACATGAACTGCGGGCAGGGCACGCCGGCCTGGGCCGCCAGCGACACCACCTTGCGCCAGTTCGGCTGCGCTTTCAGGATCTTGGCCTTGAAGAACGGATCCAGCAGCAGGTTGCTCAGGTTCGGGTTGCGGTCGAACGCTTCCTTGATCTTCTGCAGGAAGCCGGCGCGGATGATGCAGCCGCCCCGCCAGATCATGGCGATCTCGCCGAAGTTCAGCTTCCAGTGGTACTCCTCCTGCGCTTTTTGCATGAGGTTGAAGCCCTGGGCGTAGGAGCAGATCTTGGAGCAGTAGAGGGCATCGCGGATGGCTTCGATCAGCCCCTTCTTCGAGCCGCGGTAAGTGAACTTGGGGCCCTTGAGCTGCCTGTTGGCTTCCACGCGCTTCTCTTTCTCGGCGCTCATGAAGCGGGCAAAGACGGCCTGGGCGATCGAGGGCGCGGGCACGCCCATGTCCAGCGCGTTCACGCTGGTCCACTTGCCGGTGCCCTTCTGCCCCGCCGTGTCCAGGATCACGTCCACCAGGTATTTGCGCGGGTTGGCCGGGTCCTTCTGCTGGAGGATGTCGGCGGTGATCTCGATGAGGTAGGAGTTCAGGTCGCCCTGGTTCCACTCGGAGAAAACCGCGCTCATCTCCGGCGGTTTCAAGCCCAGCAGCAGCTTCATCAGCCAGTAGGACTCGGAGATGAGCTGCATGTCGCCGTACTCGATCCCGTTGTGGACCATCTTGACGTAGTGGCCGGCGCCGTCGGGGCCGATGTAGGCGGTGCAGGGCACTCCGCCGGTCACGGGCTTGCCGGGAACCGCGCCCATGAGCGGCTGGCCGGTCGTTTCATCCACCTTGGCCGCGATCGCCTCCCAGATGGGCTTGAGGCTGGCCCAGGCTGCCGTACTGCCGCCGGGCATCAACGAGGGGCCGAAGCGCGCGCCTTCCTCACCGCCCGACACGCCGGAGCCCACGAAATTGATGCCCCGTACCGCGTATTCCTTCTCGCGGCGAATGGTGTCGGTCCACTGTGAATTGCCGCCGTCGATGATGATATCGCCCGGCTCCATCAAGGCCGCCAGTTGGCCGGCAATGGTATCCACCGCCGCGCCCGCCTTCACCAGGATGACCACCTGGCGCGGGCGCTTGATCGCTTGCACCAGTTGTTCGAGCGTCACGCAGGGGATCAGCCCGCCCGGGGTGCCGGGGTTTTCCGCGACGAACTATTGCATGGTCGCGGTAGTGCGGTTGAAGACGGCCACTTTAAAGCCGTGGTCGGCCATGTTCAACACCAGGTTCTGGCCCATCACCGCCAGCCCCGCCAGGCCGATATCCGCCAATTGTGCGCTGTTGTTTGACATCGAATATGACTCCCGTCTGTGGATTTTCAGAGGTGCGAAAGCGAACAGTATAATTCAATCCAACCACGGATGCCGAGGTAATCGCCGCAGAGGCCACAGAGGAATTGACGATTGGGTCATTGACGATTGAACAGCATGCGCCAATCGTCAATGAATCAACCAACAAATCGTCAATTATTGGAGGCATCCGGCAGCCAAGTCCGGCGAAGAATCAGAAGGGAGGGCGCCAACGCAAGGCCTCAAATCTCGCGTAGTCCCGGTCGGTAGTAATCCATTCACAGCCGGATTCAATCGCCAGCGCGGCGAACCACGCATCCTGAACCAGATTTCCGCGTGCCTGGGATCGACGGCACAGGTCGCCAAAGATCGTCCAATGTCGCGACCCGGGCCGGATGTGCTGGCAATGAGGTTGTTCGAGCAAGCCCGTGCAAAAAGCGAGCGCCTCTTCCAGAGGATCTGGCCGGATGAACACGCGCGGGTTGGTCGTGACGCGCACCAGCGACCCGAGAACCTGAGGCGACATACCGTAGGCCGCTTCGCCGTTGACCACGGAATCGAGCCACTGTTTGTACTGGGCATGACGCTCGGCGTCGGGGCGAAAGGCATAAATCAAAACGTTAACGTCAGGGAGGATCATTCGCGGCCTTCCATGACGTCCAGTAAGGCCGCGCTGTTGTTGAGATCAATGCCGGGGCGCAGTCCCCCACCCTGACGGCTTACGGGCAGGACGACTGGCGCGCGCTGCGGCCCAGCCTTGCGTTGAGCCAGAACGATGCGAAGACCTTTTTCGATTAGCGCGGTGAGTGTCTCGCCCCTTTGAGAAGCCTCTCGCCTGGCCTGGTCCAGCAAAGCGTCATCGAGACGAACGGTGGTTCTCATATGTATA
The DNA here is from genome assembly GCA_026394175.1 of Acidobacteriota bacterium. Taxonomy (GTDB): domain Bacteria; phylum Acidobacteriota; class Terriglobia; order JAJPHL01; family JAPKYU01; genus JAPKYU01. The sequence continues at coordinate 3,966 of JAPKYU010000401.1, forward strand.
GACATACACCCAAGCGCATCTGTATGTCAATTGCGGCTCTTCAGTTTTTGAATGTTGCCGGTTGTTGCCGGGGCGGTACAACATCATAGCTGATCGAGGCCGGCGGCGACGTCGCGGCCAAGGTGGATGTGAACGACGCGGCGGCCTCGGCGCCGCAGCGATTCCAGGTCACCGAGCGCCTGGGCGCGCCTCAAGACGCCAAAGCTGTAAGGCCGGCCGGGGATCGCCGCGTCTTGCGCGTTCTCGGCGGTGAGGAAAATGAACAGGCCGTTGTTCGGCCCGCCCTTGTGCAGTTGGCCGGTCGAATGCAAGTAGCGGGGCCCGAAACCCAGCGTGGTGGCCAGCCTGGTCTGATCGCGCAGCCGCGCCCGGAGCAGTTCCAGCCCCACGATGTAGTCGGGTTTGCGCTCCAGGAAGGCGAGAATCGCGATGTAATCGCCGGGCCGTGCTTTGGCCAGCAGGCTCGATATCGCTTCGGGCCCGGCCCCCGCCTCCTCCGGCAGCCGGCCTTCGGCCTGGAACTGTCCGAGCAGCCGCGCGGTGTTGTCCTTGCTCTCTGTTACGTTCAGCTCGTCGAAGGGGTTGATCTTCAAGACCGCGCCGCAGATGGCCGTGACGATCTCCCAGCGGACAAACTCGGCGCCCAGGTCGTACTGGTCTTTCAGGAACAGGCGGAAGACCGGGTGGCCGGCAGCCTCGAGGGCCTTCAGGCGCGCTTCGATTTCGCGGCTGGTTCTGCCTTCCAGCAGCAGGGCCACAAACACGCGGTCGCCGCTGTAGACCTCCGGCCGGCCGAGCGGTTCGCCGACCACCGGCAGCACGCCCCGGCCCTCCTTGCCCGTGCTTTCGGCCACCAGTTGTTCCACCCAGTTGCCGAAATCGGCGATTTCCGGAGAAAGAACGAAGGTGAGCTTGTTGCGTCCGGCCAGGGCCAGCCCGCCGATTTCAACGCCCAGATGGATGCCGTCGAGGCCGGAGGCCGGAGGCTGGAGGCTGGAGACGCCGGGCCGGTTGGCTTCCAGCGCCTGCACGGCGCGCTCCAGCAGCAGCCCGATATCGGCGCCAATCAGCGCCGCGGGCACCAGTCCGAAGTAGGAAAGCGCCGAGTAGCGGCCGCCGATGTCCGCCGGATTCCGGAACACCGCGCGCCAGCCGCGCTCCGTTCCCTGGCGGTCCAGCTCGCTGTCCGCGTCGGTGATGGCTATCCATTGCCCGCCGCGCTGCGCCTTCTCCCAAAAGTAGGCGCCGAGCGACGCCGACTCCACCGTGGTTCCCGACTTGCTGGCGTTGATGAACAGGGTGCGCGCCAGATCGACGGAGCGCTCCATGGCCAGGATGGCGTCCGGATCGGTGGTGTCCACCACCCGCAGATCGGGACAGCCGGCGGCCACGCCGAAGGTGTTCCGGCAAACCTCCGGGCACAGGCTGCTGCCGCCCATGCCCAGCAGCAGCGCGTGCCGGAAGCCGGCCTGCTACACGCCAACGGCGAACCGGCGAATCTCGCCGGCCAGGGCGGCCAAGGCGGCCGCCGAGTCGAGCCAGCCCAGGCGATTGCGGATCTTCTGGCCGGTGGGCGCGTCGTCCTTCCAGAGCGTGGCGTCGCGCGCGAACAGCCGCTCGGCCGCCTCCCGGAGCGGCAGCGGCGGTTGGGCCCCAGCCCCCGGCTGGGCAACGAACTGCCCGTGCTTCTGTTCCAGCGTGGCCAGCAGCTTGTCGAAGGAATCGGCAAAGGCCTTCACGCCGTCGTCCTGCAGCTTCTGCATGACGGCCGCCATGTCGATGCCGGCTTCCGCGAGCTGGCGCACGGTTTGGTGCGCCTCGTCGAGGCCCTCTTCCAGCGTGGCGCGAACCCGCCCGTGATCGCGGAAGGCGGCCACGGTCGCGTCCGGCATGGTATCCACGGTTTCCTCCCCGATCAGCGCTTCGGCATAGAGCACGTCGCGGTAATTGGGGTTCTTGGTGCTGGTGCTGGCCCACAGCAGCCGCTGCAGGCGGGCGCCCCTTGCCCTGAGGGCGGCAAAGCGCGGGCCGTGGAAGACCTGCTTATAGCGCTGGTAGAGCAGCCTGGAGTTGGCGATGGCGGCCTTGCCCAGCAGGTCCGCCGGCCCGCCCTTCTGCTCCAGCAGCTCGTCCACCGCCCTATCGACGCGGCTCACAAACAAGCTGGCGACGGAGGCGGGGCGGGTGAAGTCGCGCTCTTCGCGCGCCAGCTTCTCCAGGCCGCGGATGTAAGCCTCCACCACGCGCTCGTAGGTTTCCATGGAGAACAGCAGCGTCACGTTGACGTTGATGCCCTCTCCGATCAAGCGCTCGATGGCCGGGATGCCTTCCGGCGTGGCCGGCACCTTGATCAAGATGTTGGGACGCCCGACGCGCATCCACAGCCGCTCGGCATCGGCGATGGTTCGGGCGGTGTCATGCGCCAGCTTCGGCGACACTTCCAGGCTGACGTAGCCATCGCCGCCCCGCTCGCGGTCGTAGAGCGGACGGAACAGGTCGGCGGCGGCCTTGATGTCGGCGATGGCCAGCTCCTCGTAAATCTGTTCGGCGCTCAGTCCCATCCCGGCCAGCTCCCGCAGGGCCGCGTCATATTCGGCGCCGCTCGAGATGGCCTTTTCAAAGATGGTGGGGTTGGAGGTCATGCCGCGCAGGCCGTCCTCGTCGATCAGCCGCTTCAGCTCACCCGAGGAGAACAGCCCGCGGTGAATGTTGTCGTACCAGAAACTCTGGCCCAGCGCATGCAGCTCAACAAGCGGGTTCATTGTCTGCCCCTTTGCCATAGAAGTGACAAGTGACCAGTGACAAGTGACGAGTGACAAGCGCCCCGGCTAATGTTCACGCGCCAGCAGCTTCCGGCGGAGAGAGTTCAGCATTCTGCGCAACTCCAACACAAGTTGGAATGCGTCGCTAAGCTCCGATCTGCTGCAGAAGCCCAATTCCATCGCCAGCGTTAATTGGGTGTCCACCTCAGCCACCGAACCCTCGGCGTGTGATAGGAACAAAACGAATTCCTTGCTCGTGTGCCGGGCCTGCCCCTCCGCGATGTTAGATGGTATGGAGACGGCCGCGCGCCGGACTTGAATGGCAAGGCCGAACCGCTCATCCGGCGGAAATTGCCGGGAGATCCTGTATACCTGCTTGACCAGGGCGACGCCTTTTTGCCACACCAGCAAGTCCTTGTAGTCGGACGTCGCGCGCACTGCCGCCACGTGCTCTCCGTCCGTCGTTGTTCACTTGTCACTTGTCACTTATCACTTATCACTTGTCACTTGTCACTGCATTTACCCGGTGCGCCTCCGGCACGTAGGCCGGCAGCTTCTTCCCGGCGAAGACGCGCTGGAAGCGGGCGTAGCGCTGCACGCCGTTGATCACCGGCACGCTCACCCAGTCCTCGCCGATGAGCGGGCGGGCGTAGCGCACGAAGTCGTCGGTCACATCGATGCGGTTGGGCGCGAGCCACTGCTTCGGGAACCGGCGCTCGGAGTTGGCCACCTCTTCCAGCGGCGCCTTGTCGTAATCGACCGCGTAGATCAACCCCGGGCGGCGCAGGATCGTGGACATGTACCCGGAGCCGTATTTCACCGCGATCAGCACCGCGTTCTGGCCGACCTTGTAAGCTTCGTCCAGGTCCACGGTGGAGGCATAGATCATCGTGGCGCGTTGGTCGGTGCCCACCACCTGGCCGAAGGCCGCGCCACGGGCCTGGAGGCCGGCTTTGTTCAGGTGGTTCACCACCACTTGCTGGACGGTGGACATGCTGGCGCCGTACTCGGTGTGGCCAAAAGCGTCCTTCAACTCGCCGATATCGCCCACCTCGAACCCCTCGCTGACCACCACGATCGAGCGCCCGCTGCGCCCTAGCTCGTCGTTCACGTTGTCGGTCAGCTCGGCCAGCGTGAGGCCGGATTCCGGCATGTAGATTTGCAGCGGCATCTCGCGCCTGGGGTCGGCCAGGCGCGCGGCGGCGGGAATGAAACCGGTCTTGCGGCCCATCACCTGGATGACCAGCACCGGCTCGCTGGTGCGGGAACCCATGTTCTCTTCGTTGGCGTTCTGAACGTTGTACGCCCAGAAGCGGGCCACGCTGCCGTAGCCGGGGGTGTGGTCGATCAGCCTGAACTCTGAGTCGCCGAGGTCATTGTCGATGGTCTTGGCAACGCCCACGGCCACCAGGTCCAGGCCCGTGGCGCGGGCCAGGCGCGCCACCTTGTCGGCGGTGTCCATCGAGTCGTTGCCGCCAATGCAAAAGAAGTAGCCGACCTGGTGCGCCCTGAACACCTCGATGACGCGGTCGAAGTCCTGTTGCTGCTTGCTCGTCAGCTTGTAGCGGCAGGTGCCGATGGAGCCCGCCGCCGGCGTGGTCCGCAGCAACTGGATCTCTTCGTCTTTCTGCGCCGAGATATCGAGGAGCTCTTCTTTCAGAATGCCCTCGATGCCGTGATACCCGCCGTAGATGGTTCCGAACTTGCCGGGGAATTCCCGGCAGGCCTCGATGATGCCGCGCAGGGAATTGTTAATGACGGGCGATGGGCCGCCCGACTGGGCCACCACAACGTTCTTGTTTGGCGCCATTCTACGGCCCTGGGAGTGTAGTTTGCCGCGAAGACTCAGAAGCTGCTAACAGGAATGCGTCTCCGCCGCCGATCAGAACCCGAAGTATACCATGCAGGGCCGCGAGCCGCGGACGGCTGAAGGCTGACGAAAAGCCGCCGGCCTCCAGCCTAATTTGAAACGTGGGGTCCGCGCGGCGAATCTTTTTATATACTGAGATGCGTCAGGAGAGATAAACCTTTGACCTCGCGTAGCATGAAAACTTGGCTGGCCGCAATGGCGGTGGTTTTCCTGGCGGCTCTTTTCATCTATCTTGCCCGGCCCGAGCCGGGCGAACCGGTCCGCGCGGTGGAGGTGGCGCAGGAGACCCTGGTCAGCAGCCTGACTACGAACGGCAAGGTGGAGGCGACCGAGGGGCGCGAGATGCGCGCCCAGGCGCCGGGGTTCGTCCGGAGCGTTTTGATCAAGGAGGGCGACTCCGTGCGTGCCGGGCAGTTGTTGGCGGAGATGGAGCCGGGCGCAACCGAGTCGCAGGTGGTCCGCGCGCAGGCCGAAGTGGAAGCCGCCCGCGCCGATTGGCAGATGGTGGCCCAGGGCGGCAGCGCCGCCGAGTCACAGGAAACGCAGCACAAGCTCCACGAGGCCCGCGCCACGCGCGATGAGGCGGCCGCGCTGCTGGAGGTCAACGAGCGGCTCCTGAAGCGAAACGCCATCCCCCGCGCCGACGTGGAACAAGGCCGGGAGAAGCTGAAGCAGGCCGAGCGCCAGGTGGCCTACCTGGAGTCGCTGCCCGCCAAGCGCTTCGGCAAGGAGGACCGCGAGCGCGCGGCCGCGCGGTTGAAGAGCGCGGACGCGGCCCTGCTGTACGCCC